>JAEYOB010000661.1 GCA_023412175.1 Pseudomonadota bacterium
CCGGCCTGCTGATCACCACCGAGGCGATGATCGCCGAGAAGCCGGAGAAGAAGGCTGCTCCGGCCGGTATGCCGGGCGGCATGGGCGGCATGGACGACATGGGCTTCTAAGCCCGCGTCGCTCACGCTGACGAAAAGGAAGGGGCGCCTCCGCAAGGGGGCGCCCTTTTCGTTTCGGGGACTCTTGCCCCACCCCAACCCTCCCCCGCTCTCGGTGGCCAAAGGCCGCCTGCCGCGTCAGCGCAAGCGGAGCTTGCGCGAGAGCTGTCGCAGTGGAGGGGGCGGAGCGGCGGAGTTCCTTCCCCTGCGCAGCGGGGGAGGGTCAGGGTGGGGGAAAAACGCCACCGCTACCGCCCCGCCGCCGTCACCTTCAGCACCTCCCCGCGGTCGTCGTCGGTCAGCAGGTACAGTGCCCCATCCGGCCCCTGCCCCACGTCGCGGATGCGCGTGCCCAGCTCGCCGAACAGGCGTTCCTCATGGGTAACCCGCGTGCCGTCCAGCTCCAGGCGCACCACGCACCGGCACACCAGGCCGCCGTTGAACAGGCTGCCCTTCCAGCCCGGCACCGCGTCGGCGGTGTAGAACGCCATGCCGGAGGCGGCGATCACCGGCGTCCACTGGTAGATGGGATCCTCCATCCCTTCGGCCTTCTGCCTGCCGGTGCCGACCGGCGTGCCGTCGTAGTTGACGCCGTACGTCACCACCGGCCAGCCGTAGTTCTTCCCAGGCTGCGGCACGTTGATCTCGTCGCCGCCGCGCGGCCCATGCTCGTTCATCCACAGCGCCCCGGTGGCCGGGTGCAGCGCCGCCCCCTGCGAGTTGCGGTGGCCGTAGGACCAGATTTCCGGCAGCGCCCCCGGACGGTTGACGAACGGGTTGTCCGGCGGCACCGAGCCGTCGGGGCGGATGCGCACCACCTTGCCGAAGTGCGAGTCGAGGTCCTGGGCGCGGGTGCGGTACTGCGGCTCCGACCGCTCGCCCAGCGTCACGAAGAGGTTGCCCGCCCGGTCGAACACCAGCCGCGAACCGAAATGCATCCGGCTGGGCACCTTGGGCTTCTGCGAGAAGATCACCCGCACGTCGGTCAGCGCCCGCGCGTCGTCGCTGAGCCTGCCACGCGCCACCGCGGTGGAGTTGCCGCCCTCGCCGGGCTCCGAGAAGCTGAGATAGACGAACCGGTTGCGCGCGAAATCCGGATCCAGCGCGACGTCGAGCAGCCCGCCCTGCCCGCGTGCGTCCACCCTGGGCACGCCCTTGAGGGGTTCGGACAGCGCGCCGGCCGCCGAGACCAGCCGCAGCCGCCCCGCCTTCTCGGTCACCAGCATCCCGCCGCCGGGCAGGAAGGCCATCCCCCAGGGGTGCTCCAGCCCTCCGGCGACGGTGGTCACGCGGAGCGTCGCCTTCTCCGTCCGGAAGACCTGATCGATGGCATGGGTCTCACCCACGCCCATCAGGGCCGCGATCGTGACGGCCATGACGGCGGTGCGCATGGAACCTCCCTGCATGTTGTGGTGCCAAGCGGAAGGTAGGCTCTGCTGGCCGGCGCGCAAGCACGCCGCGCCGTCAACCGGAAAAGAGCGTCAGCAGAAGCGGCACGAGCACGGCCGTCGCCACACCGTTGAGCGCCATGCCCAGGCTGGTGAAGACGCCCATCACCGCGTCGCTCTGGAAAGCGCGGGCGACGCCGATGCCGTGCGCGGTGATGCCCAGCGCAACGCCGAAGCCATCCCTGTCGGCGCCGCGCAGGCGCCGGAGCAAAGGTTCGGCCACTATGGCGCCGAGGATGCCGGTGGCCATCACGAAGACCATGGTCAGGGCCGGCAGGCCGCCGGTGTGCCGGGCGACCTCCATGGCGATCGGCATGGTCGCCGACTTGGGCGCGAGGGACCGCATCATCGTATCGTCCAGGCCGGCCAGACGCGACAGCAGGATCACCGACACGATGGCGGTGCTTCCCCCGACCGCCAGCGTGACCAGCAAGGGGAGCAGGGTGCGAAGGATCCGGTGGCGGTGTTCGTAGATGGGAACCGCCATCGCCACCGTCGCCGGCCCGAGCAGGGCGCGCAACGGCTCGGTTCCCCGGTCGTAGGTCTCGACCGCCGTTCCCGAGACCGACAGCAGGGCGATGAGCAACAGGACGGACAGGGCGACCGGATGGGTGAGCGGGTGCCCGGCGCAACGCCCATGCAGACCCTGCATCGTCAGAAAGACGATCACGGTCGCCGCCAGCCAGAAGGACGGAGCGGCCGGCAGCCCGCTCCATGCCGTCAGATCAATCAATTCCCGCCTCCGGACCATGACGCCGCGACAGCGCGCGGCTGACGGCTCCGAACGCCGCGACACTCACCGCGAATGTGATGACGGTGCTCGCCACGAGGACGCACAGCAGCGGCAGCCAAGCCTCCCGCAGCACGTCGGCATAGGCCACGGCGCCGACTCCCGCCGGAACGAACAGGACCGGGAGATGGCGCAGCAGCGCCCCCACCACGCTCCTTAGATCGTCGGGCAGCCCGGCGCCCGCCGACAGCGCGGCGAGCAGCAGGACGCAGCCGATCACCGCACCGGGAATGGGAAGGGCGAACATCCGGGAGAGCATCTCCCCCGCCCATTGGCATCCCAGCAGAACGGCGAAGGCGCGGAGGAGAAGCATGGATGGCGGTTCCGGTTGGCACCCGCGTCCTGACGGCCGAGCGGGCATTGTTGATGGCATGCACCCTACGCACCGCACCACCGCAATGCAATCAATACGTCAGCAAAAACCCATCAATCCAGGGGCGAAATCGCCAGGAAGCATATGGTGCAGTGACGCGATGACGCATTCAATACGCTTGCCGGATGCCATCAATTTGAATATGTATGGGGAAAATGATGGCAACGGCGTTCCCCACGGGTTCCCGGCCGCATCGGCCGCCTCCCCGGCTCGCCCGTCTGCCGCAACGCCCATCCTATGATCGAGAGCGCCATGCAGAACCTTCGGCCGGACACGGACGCGACCGCCGGATCGCTGTCCTTCGACGCGCCCGCGACAGCCGCGGCTCCGGCGCCGCCCCCGCCGCCGCTCTATGTGGCGCGGCGGCAGATCCATCCGAAAGCCGTGAAGGGCCGCTACCGCCGCATCAAGACGGTGCTGGGCGTCGTCCTGCTGGCCCTGTTCGTGCTGCTGCCCTGGCTGCGCTGGGACCGCGGCCCCGGCGCCGCCGGCCAGGCGGTCCTGTTCGACCTGGGGGAACAGCGCATCTTCCTGTTCGGCCTCGAACTCTGGCCGCAGCACATCTACTACATGACCGGCGCCATGATCCTGGCGGCGGTCGGCCTGTTCCTGGCGACCACCGTCGCGGGGCGCGTCTGGTGCGGCTTCACCTGCCCGCAGACGGTGTGGACCGACCTGTATGTCTGGATCGAGCGCCTGACCGAAGGCGAGCGCGGCGCCCGCATCCGCCTGGACCGGAAACCCTGGACACCCGCCAAGATCCTCCGCAAGACGGTCAAGCACGCCCTCTGGCTCCTGGTCGCCTTCGTCACCGGGGCGACCGGCATCTTCTACCTCGCCGACGCGCCAACCCTGACCGTGCAGATGCTGCGCTTCGAAGCGCCGGAACTGGCGGTGTGGTCGATCCTGTTCCTCACCGCCTGCACCTACGCCATGGCCGGCTTCATGCGCGAGCATATGTGCGTCTATGTCTGCCCCTGGCCGCGCTTCCAGGCGGCGATGATCGACGAGCACAGCAGCATCGTCACCTACGCCGACTGGCGCGGCGAAGGGCGGGCGCCGCTGCGCAAATCGCAGCCGGCCGCCGAACGCAAAGCCGAAGGGCTGGGTGACTGCATCGACTGCGGAGCCTGCGTTTACGTCTGCCCGACCGGCATCGACATCCGCGACGGCCTGCAGATGGACTGCATCGGCTGCGGCCTGTGCGCCGACGCCTGCAACGACGTCATGACCCGCATCGGCCGCCCCAGGGACCTGATCCTGTTCGACTCCCAGGCCGCGCAGGCGGCGCGGGCGGCCGGCGCGGCACCGGCGCCGACGCGCTTCTTCCGGCCCCGCACCATCGTCTACACGCTGCTGATGGTGACGGTCGGCAGCCTGATGACGGCCGCGGTGCTGCTGAAGCCGACGGAGGGCCTCACCATCCTGCGCGACCGCGCCCCACTGTTCGTGCGGCTATCCGACGGGCGGGTGCAGAACGCCTACACGATCAAGATCGTCAACATGGCCCGCCAGGAACGGCAATACCGGCTGACCGTCGCCGGCGTCGAGGGCGCGACCCTGGCAGCGGCGGGCGCCAAGGAGGAGGCCCCCGGCCTGGACCTGTCCGCGCAGGGCGGAGGCATCGCCACCTACCGCATCTATGTCCGCGCGCCGGAAACGGCGCAGTTGCAGCCCTCGACGCCGTTGGCCTTCGAGCTGCAGCCGGCGGACGGCAAGTCGGACGGCGCCAGTCATGTCAGCGTCTTCCTGGCACCGTGACGGCCTGCACCAGCTTCTCACTCCCGAAGGAGGCGACATGAACGCTCATCACGGCTCCCACACCGCGCTCGCCAGCCCGATGAAGACGGGTATCCGCGGGGTCTGCCCGCGCTGCGGGCGCGGCCGGCTGTTCAGCGGCTATCTGAAGCTGGCGCCGCGCTGCTCCGCCTGCGGGCTGGATTTCAGCTTCGCCGACCCGGCGGACGGCCCGGCCTTCTTCGTCATGTCCATCGTCAGTTTCCCCGCCGTCGCCTTCGCCGGATGGCTGGAGGTGTCCTTCTCGCCCCCGGTCTGGGTGCACATGCTGACGTCGCTGCCGTTGCTGGTGATCGGCTGCCTTGCCCTGCTCCGGCCGCTGAAGGGCTGGATCGTCTGCGCGCAGTACATCCACAAGGCGGCCGAAGCCCGGCTGGCCGACGGAAACGGCACCGCCAGCCGCCCCGGCGGCGCGCCGCACGCTTCCTGACCCCATCGCGGCCCCTCCGACCGTGTCCGTTCTCCAGGGAGACACCATGGACAACCCCTGCGGCATCCCGTGGACGCTTGCACATCCAGGCGCCTGCCAGTCAAATGGCGGTATGCAATGAACGGTTTGCCGGGACTCCGGCGGATGAGGGTTTCCATGCCGTCGCATCAGGAAAAGCAGGCCGAAGCCGCGTGGACACCCCGCCTGGAGGCCAGGGACGGCCCCGTCTATGTGGCCATCGCGGAAGCCATCGCTGAGGACATGCGCATCGGCCGCCTGACGCCGGGCCAGCGCCTGCCGCCGCAGCGCACGTTGGCGGGGCTGCTGGGGCTGGACTTCACCACGGTCAGCCGCGCCTACCGGGAAGCGCAACGCCGCGGCCTCGTGGACGCGCATGTCGGGCAGGGCACCTTCGTGCGGACGGCGCCGCCGGCCGTGCGGGTCACCGGCGAACGCCCGACGGGAGCCGCAGCGGCCTTTGTCGACATGACCATGAACCAGCCGCCGGTCCCCGACCGGCCGGACCTGCTCGATCGCCTGCGGCTGAGCGCCGCCGAGGCGGTCGCCGGCATGGATGCGCGCAGCCTCCTGCGCTATCCGGGGAGCGGCAGCAAGGACACCACCGCGGACCGGGAGGCCGGCGTGCAGTGGCTGCGCGAGCGCCTGCCCGACGTGACCGCGGACCGGATCGCGCTGTGCCCCGGCACGCAGGGCGCCTTGCTGGCGCTGCTGACCGCGCTGGCCCGCCCCGGCGACGCGGTGTGCGCGGAGGCGCTGACCTATCCGGGCTTCAAGGCGGTGGCGCAGCAGCTTGGCCTGACCGTGCTCGGCGCGCCCATGGACGCGGACGGGCTGGACCCCGACGCCCTGCGCACGCTGTTCGCCGCCCACCGGCCGAAGCTGCTCTACTGCATGCCGACGCTGCACAACCCGACCACGGCGACCATGCCGCTGGAGCGGCGCGAGGCGGTGGCGGCGGTGGCGCGGGAATTCGGCGTCGCCATCGTCGAGGACGACATCTACGGCCCGCTCGCACCGGCCGGGCCGCCGCCGCTCGCCGCCCTGGCGCCGGACATCACCTTCCATATCGCCGGCCTGGCGAAATGCCTGTCCCCCGCGTTGCGCATCGCCTACGTCGTGGTGCCGGACGCCCGCCAGTCGCTGCGGGTGACGGGAACGTTGCGGACGACGACGCTGATGGCGTCGCCGTTCACCGGCGCCATCGCCACCCGCTGGATCGGCGACGGCACGGCCGCCGTGCTTCTGTCCGCCATCCGCGAGGAGGCGCAGGAGCGCCAGCGCCTGGCGGCGGAGCTGCTCCCGCCCGGCTGCGCGGCGGCGCAGCCCGAGGGTTTCCACCTGTGGCTGAGACTGCCGGCGAACTGGACGCGGGGGGAATTCGCCTCGCATCTCCGCACCTGCGGGATCGCCGCCGTGCCCAGCGACACCTTCGCGGGCGGCGACGGCGTGCCCGAGGCGATGCGCATCTGCCTCGGCGCCGCGGCCGACCGGGCGCAGACCCGCTGGGTCCTGTCCGTGCTGGCAGCAGCGCTGGAGCAGGGTCCGGCGCTGACCGGCGTCATCATTTGACGCGCGGCGCCATCAGGCCGGCCGATCGCCCATGACCGTGGCGCGGTGCATCAGGCGGCGGTGCGGCAGGTAGTCGTTGACCGCGTAGTGCTGGGTCGAGCGGTTGTCCCAGATCGCCAGATCGTCCGCCTGCCAGCGCCAGCGCACGGTGAACTCCGGCCGGGTGACGTGGTCGAACAGGATGCGCAGGATGCCGTCGCTCTCCCGCGCGCCGAGGCCGGCGATGCGGGTGGTGAAGTTCTCCGACACGAACAGCCCCTTGCGCCCGGTCACCGGGTGCGTGCGCACCACCGGATGCAGCACCGGCGGGTGCCTGTCCCGCGCCTCGCGCCAGCGCTGGGACACCTCCGGCCCGGTGTGGCGCCAGTAGGGAAACGCCTTGGTGAAGTCGTGCTCGGCCTGCAACGGCTCCAGCAGGCGGCGCAGCGGCTCAGACAGCGCGGCGTAGGCCGCCTCGGTGCTCGCCCACAACGTGTCGCCGCCGCTGGGCGGCAGCAGCTTGCCCGACAGCGCGACGATAGCCGGCGGCGTCTCGATAAAGGTGACGTCGGTGTGCCAGACGTCGTTGTCCGTCGGGTTGTGGAGCCCGGTGTCCAGAACCATGATCTCCGGCTGCTCCGGCACGTTCGGGTAGACCGGGTGCACGTGCAGCTCGCCGAAGCGGGCGGCGAAATCGCGCTGCTGGCGCGGGGTGAGCGGCTGGCCTTCGAAGAACAGCACGTGGTGGGTGACCAGCGCCTGCTCCAGCGCCGCCTGCGCGGCGTCGGACAGCGGACGGGTAAGGTCGGCTCCCTCCACCCGCGCGCCGATGGCGGGACCGAGCGGAGTGACGGTGAGCGCGGGCTGCAGGACGGTGTCGGGCATGCGGTTGTTCTCCTTTCCGAAGATTATTGGCGCCCCTGCCAAGGCACGAGCAGGCGTTGCGCGGCGCGAACCAGGATCTCCAGTGCGAAGGCGACGGCGGCGATGACCAGGATTCCCAGCACCACCACGTCGGTGACCAGGAACTGCGCGGCGGACTGCACCATGAAGCCGAGGCCGCGGGTGGCCGCCACCAGCTCCGCCGCCACCAGCGTGGACCAGCCGGCACCGAGGCCGATGCGGATACCGGTGAGGATGTCGGGCAAGGCGGAGGGCAGCACGACGAGGCGCACCACCTGCCCGCGCGTCGCCCCCAGCGAGCGCGCGGCGTTCACCCGCTCGGGATCGACGGAGCGCACGCCGGCAGCGGTAGCGATGACGACGGGGGCGAAGACGGCGAGCCCGATCAGCAGCACCTTCGACAGCTCGCCGATGCCGAACCAGATGACGATCAGCGGCAGGTAGGCCAGCGGCGGGATCGGCCGGTAGAACTCGATCACCGGCTCCAGCACGCCGCGCGCCACCGGGCTGAGCCCCAGCGCGATGCCCGCCGGCACCGCCGCCAGCACCGCGGCCGCCAGCGCCAGCAGAACCCGCCACAGGCTGGCCCACAGATGCTGCGCCAGCGTGGCGTCGACGAAGCCCTCCGTCCACACATGGACGGCCTGCGCCGCCACGGCCTCCGGCGTCGGCAGGAACAGCGCCGGCACGATGCCGGCGTGCGACACCGCCCACCAGCCGCCGAACAGCAGCAGCACCGACAGGACGGCGGCGCGCGCGGTGCGCGACAGCGGGCAGGCCCGCGGCCGGGTTTCGCGCTGCGTTTCGCGTTCCACGTCGTCCGGCCCGAAGGCCATCAGGAGGGCTTCGATCTCGGACATGGGATCACTCCGCAGCGGTGGCGAAGACGAGGTCGCGGACGCGCTCGCGCGCCGCGATGAAGGCCGGGTCGGACTTGACCGCGCGCGCCGGCTCCCCCGCGGCGACGCGGCGGCCGAAATCCAGCTCCAGCGTTTCCGACACCCGCCCCGGCCGCGGCGACATGACCAGCAGGCGCGTCGCCAGGAACACCGCCTCCTCGATGCCGTGGGTGATGAGGAAGACGCTCTTGCCGGTGCGCGCCCAGACGTCGAGGATCAGTTCCTGCATCTGCTCGCGCGTCATGGCGTCGAGCGCGCCCAGCGGCTCGTCCATCAGCAGCACCTCCGGATCGGCCGTCAGCGCGCGGGCCAGCCCGACGCGCTGGCGCATGCCGCCGGAGAGCTGCCAGACGCGATGGCCGGCGAAGCCCGCCAGCCCGACGAGGTCGAGCACGACGCGCGCCCGCTCCCGCCGCTCGGCCTTGGCCATGCCCCGGAGCCGCAACCCGAAGGCGACGTTGTCGATGACGTTCAGCCAGGGCAGCAGCGCGTCGTTCTGGAACACCACGCCGCGCTCGGCGCCGGGGCCGGCGATGAGGTTGCCGCCCAGCGACACGCGGCCGGACGTGGGGCGGAGGAATCCCGCCATCAGGTTCAGCAGCGTGGTCTTGCCGCAGCCGGAGGCCCCCAGCGCCACCACGAAGCTGCCCGGCTCGATGGACAGCGACACCCGCTCCAGCGCCGTGACGCCGCCCGCCGGGGCGAGAAAGCGCACGGTCGCGTCCTGCACGTTCAACGTGGACATGGGAGCCTCCGGCTCGGGTCGGAGGGTCACTTCGCGGCGACGCTGTCCTTCACGAAGCGCACCGTGACATACGGCCCATAATCGGGCAGCACGGCCGGAAGCTTGCCCTGCTCCTTGAGGAAGGCCGCCGTGTCGGCGATGGCCCTGGCGGTGCCGCCCCCCAGAAGCTGCGGCGAGGCCTGCTCGGCGGGCAGCGGGAAGTGGTTGCCGGCCAGCAGTTCCGGCACCTCCCCGGCCTTGGCGCCGGTCAATGCGACGATCTTCCGGACGTTCTCCGGCGAGCCGGCCCAGGCGGCCGGGTTCTGGCGATAGGCGGCATAGGCATCGGTGGTGGTCCGCGTAAAGGCCTTTACCACGTCGGCGTTGGCCGCTGCGAAATCCTTGCGCGCGATCCAGGCGTCGAAGGTCGGGGCACCCCACTTGGCCACCTGCGACGAGGACACCAGCACCGTCCCCGACTCCTTTGCCTTGCCGAGCGCCGGGTCCCAGACATAGGCGGCGTCGATGTCGCCGCGCACCCAGGCGGCGGCAATCTCCGGCGGACGCAGGTTGAGGATCTGCACCGACTTGGCATCGATGCCCCAGTGCTTCAGCACCGCGAGCAGGCTGTAGTGCGTGGTGGAAACGAAGGGCACCGCCACCTTCTTGCCCTTGAGATCCTTCGGCTCCCTGATGCCGGCGCCGTTGCGCACCACCAGCGCCTCGGCGTCGCCGATCTGGGCGGCAACCAGGATGGTCTCGATGGGAACCTTGCGGCTGGCGGCGGCGGCCAGCGGGCTGGAACCGACATAGCCGATCTGGATGTCGCCCGAGGCGATGGCGGCGATCACGTCGGCGCCGCTGTCGAACTTGCGCCAGTGGATGGTGCGCCCGGTGGCCTTCTCATAGAGCCCGTCGGCCTGCGCGACCTTCGTGGGATCGACCACGGTCTGATAGCCGATGGTGATGTCCTGCCCGGCGGCCAGCGCCACGGCGGAGGTGGCGGAGACGAGGCCGAGTGCCGCGGTTGCGGTCACGAGCAGATGCTTCAGCGTCCCGTTCATCGTGGTCTCCCCTGGTTGTGGAGTGCTTCGCAGCACCCATCACACCAGCGGTCCCGACACCCTGTCAATATTTATCTACTTAATTAATAGGTTAATTACCTCTAACAACATGCATAATATGTTTAATTTCCATCCCACCACGCAGGAAAGCCGTCAGTGGCCGGTTTTCGCATGGGGCGCCGCGACCGGCTTGGATTCCGGCGATCCCCGTTCACGCAGGTAGATGCCCAGGACGACCAGCACACCCATCGATAGGAACTCGCTCTGCCAATTCTGGAAGCTCTCGTACCAGAACTCCGGTTCGGCCAGGGTCTCCATCGTCGTCTTGATGGGCTGCTGATGCCGCAGCGCCTCCTCGTTCGAGCGCTGCGTGCTGCCGATCACGTGCAGCCAGAACGACAGGACGAAGAGCGTCAGCAACGCGATGCTGAGCGAATGGGAATAGAGCCGCAGCAGCAGGCCGCCCCGGTGAACCGGCCAGGGCGCGTCCGGGTCGGCATGATGCCCGTCCGGCATCTCATCTTCGGGGTTCGCCTCACCGGGCTTTCTGGACTCGGACGAGCCCTTCTGGATCAGAACGGCGGTCAACAGCACGTAGACCGACATCTGGAGGAACTCGCTCTCCCAGTTC
>JAEYOB010000490.1 GCA_023412175.1 Pseudomonadota bacterium
ACGACAGCCTAACGGGCGGGGCGGGCAACGACGCGCTCTCCGGTGATCTCGGAAACGATTCCCTGGTGGGCGGCAGCGGCGCCGACACCCTGAAAGGCGGTGCGGGCACCGACACGCTGGTCGGTGGTGCCGGAGCGGATCTCTTCGTTTTCGTAGCCGGCAGCGGAGCCGATGTCATCACCGACTTCAATGCCGCCGAAGGGGATCGGATCGGCATCACGCGGGGCTTGGCTTACTCGATCACCGCCGACGCTGTGGGAGACGCGGTGATTTCCTTCGACAGCACGAATTCCTTCACATTGACCGGAGTCAGCCGCAACGCGGTCCTCACCACCTGGATCGTGGAACTCTGACGCGAGGGAACAATCGAGGGCGCGTGCCCCTTGAGCCGCGGCCAGAACGGCTTCGGTGGGCGGGTGGGCTCAACCCGCCTTGGGCCCGAGGTCGATGACGACCCGGTGCCCATGTCCGCCCTGCGGCGGAAGGTCCATCACATGCTTCAGCGTGACAGGGGACCGGGTGCGCAATTCCAAGAGCCGCCCGTCCGTTCGCGACACGACGCGGTAGCTCTGCACAGGTGACGCTCCATTCGCCCGCCACTCCGGTGCCGTCTTCCACTGGGTGCCGGACAGGGCAATGAGGATCGAGCGGCCATCGGCGGTGGTCGTAACCTTCAATGTCACCGGTCCGGTCGTGTCCAGGACGACCCGCAGCCGATCAGGATGCTGACCGAAGCGGATCCCTGTGACCGCCGCGGAGGGGATCGCTGGCGGCTTCTGGGCGACAGCCTGTGGTGCAGCCTTCGGAACCATTGGTTCCGTGATCCGCGGCGGGGCCACCGGGTTCTCTCCTGCTCGGCCGGCCGGAAGCCGCACGACCGTTCCCGGTCCCAGCCAACCGAGGCCAAGCGTGGGATTGAGCGCCGTCAACTCGGCCGTCGTCGTTCCAGTGGCGGTCGCCACGGCCGAGAGCGTGCCGCCTTGCCGCACCGTGTACCGCGAGCCTGCTTCGATCGGCGGTGCGGCACTCGGCTCACGCACCTCCTTTGCTGCGGAAGGGGGGGCAGCGGGCGGGTCCGCGGCAACGACGGCGGGCTGGGGCTCCGGCGCTGTCGCAGGAGGCGTTGAGGGGGGCGAAGCGCTTGGCGCCAGTGCTGGCGCAGGTACCGGCGAGGCCCCAACCGTTTCAGGCAGGCCGCCGCGCCGCCCTTCGTTCATGCCATAAAGCTGATAGTGCTGATAGCCGCTCAGCAAGGCGCCTGCGGTAACCGCAGCAGCCACATCGGGATTGGCGGCGAGATAGGCCCGCTCGTTCCACTCCAGCGGTTGTCCGTCATCCAGCGGCAGCCTGCTCCGGTCGATCAGGTGTCTGGTGAAGTCGAACTGCACTCCCGACTGCTCCTGGATTGCCGAGGCAAACCAGGGAAGCAGAAGGATCAGCGCCAGAATGACGATGTTGCGCATGGAGGGCTCCGCGCCCGTCCTACGCGTTTGCGGGGGTGGTCCGGACGCGGGCGGCCGTCTTCAGCAGATCAACGAGCTGCGGCCCGGCCTTGTCCAAGGTGTACAGCCGTTCCACCTTGTCGCGTCCCGCCTTGCCCATGGCCCGGCGCAGGTCCGGGTCGGCGTGCAGGGTGCTCAGCGCCTGGTACCACTCCTCGGGGGTCTCGCAGAGAAAGCCATTGACCCCATGGTCGACGATGTCCCGGTTCACCCCGACCGGCGAGGCGATGACGGGGCGTCCGCAGGCCATGTACTGGATCAGTTTGTAGCCGCACTTTCCGCGCTCCCAGGGCGTGTTGTCGAGCGGCATGATTCCGACGTCGAAGGTTTTGATGCTCTCAACCTCCGTCTCCTCGTTCCAGTCCACCCGCTCCACCGGAAGCGTTTCCAGCGCGTTCGCATCGGCCCCCACGAGCACGACCCGCATCGGCGTCTCCTCCAGACAGCGCCGCAGCGTGTCCTGGACGGACGTCAGATAGCGCGCCGTGACCGGCGACCCGATCCAGCCGACGGTGAAGCCATCGTGGGCCGGCGTCGGCGCCGAGGTGTCATAGCGTTCCAGATCGACGACGGTCGGGATGAGCGCCACACGCGGCGCTCCGGCCCGCAACGCGTGCGACAGCAGATAGGCGTTGCCGGTGGTGACCAGGGCCGCGTTGCGCATCAGCTTGTTGAGCTTGTCGCCGAGCAGCAGCCGGACGAGCGGCTGCCGATGCTGGCCGTAAGCGTGGAACCACGCGTCATCGAAATCGATGACGTAGGGCGGCCCGGCGGCGAGCATCCAGCGTTCGAACATGTACGGCAGCCAGGGCAGCGCCTCCTTTTCGATCCAGAGCAGATCGTAACGGCCAGCCTGGAAGAACTGCCGCAACCTTTCGACGTAGGCGCGTGCGATCACCTGTATGGTCTTGCGACCCTCGAAATACAGCTGCGAGAGATACTGGTTGGGAAGCAGAGGCTGCACGTCGACATGGATTCCATGCGACTCCAGCAAAGGCAGGAACTGGTAATGCCGAAGCCGGCTGCTGGACCCGATGCGGTCATAGCGGGACAGCAGCAGGACTCGCAGTCCGCCCCCAGCGGTCTCGTGTCCTTCTGTCACACCGGTCCCAAGGTTGGGATGGCCGCCGTGCCCATTGATTGTATGAACGTCTGCCATCTCTTTCGGAACCGGACTCTTTCACTCTTCAGCCGTAATGTGCGTTTGGCGGCCGGCTGTACAAGACGAAAATCGCCGCAGCCGCCAACCGCAGTCCCCTTGCCGGGCCATCGCCTCGACGATCCGGCTCAGCGCTCGGCAAGCATCTCCGTGAAGGCGCGTTCGATCACGTCCACCGAGCGTGGAATGGCGAACTCCACCGCTCGCCGACGCCCGGCCAGCGCCAGATCGCGCCAACGCTGCCGGTCGTCCAGCAGCCCCTTCAGCTTCCGGGCCAGATCCTCATGGTCGCCGCGCTGGAACACGAGGCCGTCCACACCGTCGCGCACCACCTCCTGGGCGCCCCCCGTGCCGCTGGTCACCACGGCCAAGCCGCCGGCCATACCTTCCACTTGTGTGATGCCGAACGTCTCATTGACGTTGCTCGGGAAGACCACGACGTTTGTGGCGTTAATAGCCCGCGCCAAGCCGGATCGGTCGAGGAAGCCGGGGAAGCGGAACTTCGCCTCCATGCCCTGCTTGCGGATAAAGTCCTTGAGCTGGCCGACGAACTCGTCGCTGGTCGAATCGCCGGCGATGACGCATTCAAAGTCGATTCCCTGCCGGTGCAGCATAGACAGGGCGTTTATGAGGACCTGCGGCCCCTTGTAGGGCAGGACCAAGCCGGCAAAGAGGATACGCAGCTTGTCTTGGACTGGCATGAAGTGGCGGTAATAGTAGTCGACGCGGGCTCCTGGATAGACGATGGCTTGCCGTTGGAAGCGGTAACCGGAGGCTGCCATGTGTTCCGCCAGCCAACCACTTGCGGGGGCGGCACAGTACCGCGGCGAATCCGGAGTCCGGCTGGTGTCGAAGCCTGGATGGCTGTTGCCGAAGCTGTGGACGATGGGAATGCCTCTGCGCAACGGAACCTCCAGGCAATCCGTGCCCAGGAAATCCATGTTGCCGAACAGGCAGACATCGGCTCCGGTTTCATCAAGCATCCGCGCAACGGTCTCCGCATTGGCGCGAATCCTGGACAGAGCACCGGCGCGGTCTGTCTCTACGACTGTCTTGCCGTTGCGCCATGCACCGTAAAGCTGGAGTTCCCGGCGCACGTGCGCCTCGATGTCCTCGCTTCCCGTGTCGCCGGGGCGATACAGATAGGCTGCATCCGCGGTCAACACACGGACATCGTGCCCCCGGCGCAGCAACTCGGCGGAGAATTCCCAGAGCTTGCGGCCGTACCCGCCCATCTCCTGCGGCGGGAACAGATTGGTCACGACCAGGATGCGGCGGCGTTCGTTCGCCGGTTTGGATCGTCCGACGATGGACCGGTAGGAGCGCACAGTGTCGCTGTCGCCGCATTGCATGGACAGAGTTTCTTCGCGTGCGGCCTCCTCCGGGCCTGGTCCGATCAACCGGTTGCGCTCCGCGACGGCAAGATAGGCTTTGTCAGCACGATTCCGCATTTCGGCGATTCGTGCGTAAGCCAGCAACGCCCGCTGGTGATTGCGATCGAAGCCTATGCAGATGGTCAGGAATTCCTGTTCCGTACCGTGCTCCCCGATCAGGTGGCAAAGACGGGCGGCCTCGAACGCCGCGGCGGCATTGGCTGCGAGTCCGGTGAAGCTGCGCAGCAGAGCGGCCGCTGGCTTGCGATGTCCAAGATCGATGAGGCGTGCGACGGCGCGGAGCGGTTCTCGGAGCGTGAACAGCGGTGAATTGACGCCTCCGTCCGGCGTAAAGCCCCATTGATCAAGGTATGCCTTTGCCGCCCGCCGGTTACGCGAAGGAACGAGGAGCCGCCGGCCGGGCAGGCGGCAGAGCAAGCGGTTGGCCTCCTCGGCATTGCTCCAGGGGAGCAGCAAGAGCGGCTCGTCTCCGATGGTTTGTTCGAGGCGGTCGAGGACGGCGTCCGCGGCGTCTTTGGGCAAATCGGAATGGCGGAGGATGGCGACGCGCGGAAGATCCTGGAGGTCTTCCGCAAGTTCGCAAAATCCTTCGTCAGGCAGGTACACCGGTACCAATGTTGCGGTCCTGTGAACCTGCTGGACCGCCTCGTACAGCGCAATACGCTCCAAAAGTGCGCCACGCAGCGCCAGCGGTCGTATGGCGCGCCGGTCTCGTCCAAGATCCAGCACGGGATCGACGATGCCGTCGAACACCAAGTCATAGAATTGGCGAATCTTGACGTCAGGATGATGACGGGCCAGCAATTCCTGCTGTCCGGCGGTGCGGATCGTCATCGCTTCGGCGGGATGGTCAAGATAATAGCGGATCTTCTCAGCCAACTCAGCCGGGGAGCGGTAGAAGATGAGGTGCCGGCCATCCTCGAACAGCAGGTCGAGGCCTGATTCCGGTGTCAGCGCATCGGTAATCAGGAAGCCGCCTGCCCCCAGCGCCTCGAATACCCGCAGGTTCAGGTCGCCGTTGAGGCTGCAGTTCAACGTGATCTGCGACTGTGCGTAGATTGACGGGGTATCCTCGGGGCTGGCCCGCAGCATTTCCAAAGGCAGACCGGCCGCCTTGATGCTCTCGAGGACGTGGCGGCGGTAGGGATGGAAGCGGCTCGCCTGCCCGACGAAGGTGAGGGGCCGCACAGGCTCCGGTGAGATTTCGCGCAGACGCAAAGCGTAATCCACCGCCGGGATCCAATGGACGTTTTCAAATCCCGCTTCGATGAAATAGTGCGCGTGGTGGCGCGTGTGATCCGCAATGATGCGGTCGAACGACTCCATGGACGCATAGGTCAGAAGCGATCGCACCGGCGTCTGCATGTGATGCGTGTCGCCGACGATGAGCACCTTCGGACAATCGAACGCGTCCAAATTTCGTGCGAAATTCCGGCGCGACGCATCGGTTTTGACGACGACCAGATCCGGGCGCTGAGCGGCTGGCAACTGGCGCAGCACGGCGGCGAGATCGAACTCCCCCGCGGGTGTCTTGATCGAGCGGAAACCTTGTTCGTCCTGCATCGTCGCGCAATCGGGACCGCAGAACACCTCACGCGTGGAGAACAGGGGCTGCCGATAGTACGCCGGGCTCGACAGGCAGCAGAACAGCACGCGGGGGTTCGGTGCGGAAGACAACGCGTCACTCATCATGAAATCTTTCGCTCGATGCGCAGGGAACCCTGCCCTCAGGCCAGGAGTCCCTGGAAATAGGCGATGGTGCGCTTCAGGCCGTCCTCAAGCGGAACCTTGGGCTCCCAATCGATGAGAGCCTTGGCCTTGTCGATGTTCGGCCGGCGCTGCTTGGGATCGTCCTGCGGCAGCGGCTTCTCGACAATACGGGACTTCGATCCGGTCAGGCGGATCACGGCCTCGGCAAGCTCGCGGATGGTGAATTCACCCGGATTGCCCATGTTGATTGGACCGGTGACCTCGGCCGGCGTCGCCATGAGGCGCATCATGCCTTCGACGAGATCGTCGACGTAGCAGAAGGAGCGCGTCTGGCTGCCGTCGCCGTACACGGTGATCGGTTCGCCCTTCAGCGCCTGCATGATGAAATTCGACACCACACGACCGTCGTCGGGGTGCATGCGCGGACCATAGGTGTTGAAGATCCGCATCACCTTGATTTCAAGGCGATGCTGGCGATGGTAGTCGAAGAACAGCGTCTCGGCGCAGCGCTTGCCCTCGTCGTAGCAGGCGCGCGGTCCGATGGTGTTGACGTTCCCCCAATACTCCTCCGGCTGCGGGTGGACGGAAGGATCGCCGTAGATCTCGCTGGTCGAAGCCTGGAGGATGCGGGCGTTCACCCGCTTGGCCAGGCCGAGCATGTTGATGGCGCCATGTACCGAGGTTTTGGTGGTCTGCACCGGGTCGCGCTGGTAGTGCACGGGCGAAGCCGGGCACGCGAGGTTGTAGATCTGGTCCACCTCGACGTAGAGCGGGAACGTCACGTCGTGGCGCATCAGCTCGAACGACGGATTGGTGAGCAGATGGGCAATGTTCCGTCGGCTGCCTGTATAATAATTATCCAGACAGAGGACCTCGCACCCGTCGGCCAGCAGCCGCTCGCAGAGGTGGGAGCCGAGGAAACCGGCGCCGCCCGTGACCAAAACTCGCCGTTCGGTGATGCTCATGCAGGTTGACCTCGAATCCAGGTAGAATGTCGATCCTGAAGATACGCGTAACAATGCGCCAGATGACCCTTAGTCTTCAAGGGTGTGATTCCCTTCGGACGTGTGGACCGGCCCGTCGCCTCAGCCGGCCAGCAACGCTTCCACACGCTCGCAGATGTAATGGTACAGGCAGATGTGCGCCTGCTGGATGAGCGGCGTGCTGCGTGACGGGACGGCCAGCAGGACGTCGCTGACCTCGGCCAGGCGTCCGCCGCTCTCGCCGGTCATGGCGATGGTGCGCATGCCCATGGCGCGCGCCGCCTTGAACGCCTCGACCACGTTGGGGGAATTGCCGCTGGTGCTGAGGCCCAGGATGACGCCGCCCGCCTCGCCATAACCTTCAACCTGGCGCGAGAACACCGTGTCGTAGGAGTAGTCATTGGACCACGCGGTCAGCACGGCCGGGTTGGACGACAGGCAGATCGCCTTCAGCGCCTTGCGCTCCTTCAGGAAGCGCCCGACCAGTTCGCCGGTGATGTGCATGGCGTCCGAGGCCGACCCGCCGTTGCCGCACACCAGCAGCGCCCGCCCGGAACCGAGCGCCTCGGTGATGACCGCGATGCTGCGTTCGACGAGGTTGGCATCCATGCCGTCCCGCATGCGCCGGAGCACGGCGATCGACTCGTCGAGATAGGCCGGGAACCCGTCTGCGGCACCGTGGGGGACACCCATGTTGGATCTGCTCCTTCGCTGGATCGGCAATCGCCGACTGTGGCGCGTTCGCGCCGGCCGTTCAACGGGAAAGCACCGGGGATTCGGCCGGCGACCGGGTCAGTTCGGCCATGCGGGCGAGGAGGGCGGCTTCGTCCGCATCCGTCGCTGTGCCGGCGGCCATGGCCAGAAGAAGGTCATAAAGGTCGCGGGTGATCGGGCGCAGGTTGCCCGGCACGTCGCGCCCGTACTGCTTCAGCTGCGGATCGATGGTCGCCCCGACCTCCGCCCGCGCGCTCTGCCGGCGTGCCGGATCCCGCAGGTCGAGGAAATCGGCCAGGCGCTCGTACTCCCGCTGCCAGTCGGCGAACCAGGCGTCGTAGTCGACGACGATGCGCCGGGTACCGCGGGTATAGTCCAGCGCCTCGAAATAGTGCCGGGTCCACAGACGCTGCGCCAGCGCGTAGGGAACCTGGGCCTTCTTGGAATAGGAGGTGGCCACCGGTGCCGGCCCGCGGACGCTGATGAGGTACAGGGGCTCGATGTGCAGGGCGCTGAAGATATCCTGCCACAGCGGCATCAGCCGGACGGTGCGCGGATCCTTGAATCCCCACAGGCCGGGGTTCTCCGCCAGTTCGGCTTCGAGCAGCGCCACGAGCTTGGCCTTGAGCGCCAGCACCTCCGGCCGCCGCCAGAGCGTGGCTGGGCAGGGCCAGTCGGCCTTCTCCTGGTCCCAATAGCGGTCGACGGCGGTCAGGATGTGATCCTGCACCTCGGTGATGCCGGCATGCTCCCAGTAGTCGTAGCGCGGCGCGGCGGCGAAGCTGTCGCGCGTCAGCACGTTGCGCCCCAGTTCGACGCCCATGAGGCTGATCAGGCGGGCCAGCAGCGAGGTGCCGCTGTTGTGCATCCCCAGCACGACGACGATGCGCCGGCGCGGTGCCGGCGGAACGGGGAAGGGGCTGGTCATCACGGCTCGCCGGACGGGGTGGACGGCACGGCGCGGCTGTCGAAGGCGAAATCGACCGGCCCGTTGGAATAGCGGCCGCGGGCCGGGATCACCATGAACATGGACGCGTCGACCTGCCGGTGCATCCACGCCCGCTCACCCTCGTTCAGCGACGAGACGCCCGCGTTGATGAAGTAGGTCCCGTCCATCAGGCGGCATTCGAACTCGTGCGACACCTCCAGCCGGGTGCCGGCCCGCACGTGCTCGATCATCCGGTCGGTGTGGATGGTGGACGCCCCGCCCAGTTCGACGCCTGTGATGGTCTTGATGCGCGTGCCCGCCGCGACCTGCCAGGCCGATTCCGTGAAGTCCACGTGGAAGCGGATCTGGTAGCGCCGGCCAGTCACCAGCATGTTCACCGGCCGCCCCTCGGGCGTGGTGATGCGGACGTCGCGGATGTGCGCGCCGCGCGCCTCGTAGGACACGGTGCTCTTCGGCACGAGGTCGGGGTTGTAGTGCTCTTCGTCCGGCGAACCGATGGGATCGGCGGCCAGCTCCTCGCCCGACGCGACCCGCTCCTCCATGGGCTCGGCGCCGGAGCGGCGCGCTTCCAGCAGGCTGGCGCGGAACTCCGACACCGTGGCCGCGGGGGTGTAGAGCAGGCGGTGGTAGCAGTTCACCGCCCGGCGCGGCTGGCCGTCGTACAGCAGCTCGCCGCGGTCGAGAAGGATGGCGCGGTCGCAGATGTCGACCACCTGGTTGGCGGAGTGCGACACGAACAGGATGGTGGCGCCGCGGTCCTTGAGCGCCTCGATGCGCGCCATGCAGCGGCGCTGGAACGCTTCGTCGCCGACCGCCAGAGCCTCGTCCACCACCAGGATGTCCGGGCGCACGGAGATGGCGACGGCGAAGGCCAGCCGCATCACCATGCCGGTGGAGTAGGTGCTGATGGGCTGTTCGATGTAGCTGCCGATGTCGGCGAAGGCGGCGATCTCGTCGAACAGCTCGTCCGTCTCGGCGCGGGTCAGGCCGAGGATGGCGCTGTTCAGGTAGACATTCTCGCGGCCGGTGAAGTCGGGGTTGAAGCCGGAGCCGAGTTCCAGCAGCGCCGACACCCGGCCGTTCACCTGCACGTCGCCGCCGGTCGGCCGCAGCGTGCCGCAGATGATCTGCAGCAGCGTCGACTTGCCCGACCCGTTGCGCCCGACGATGCCGACGGTGTGCCCGCGCTCCACGCTCAGGCTGATGTCGCGCAGCGCCCAGAATTCCTGGTAGTAGCGGCGGCGGTGCCGGAACAGCGACTGCTTCAGCCGGTCCTCCGGCCGCTTGTAGATCTGGTAGATCTTCGAGACGTGGTCCAGCCGGATGGCAAGTGGCGACGACCCGGCTCCCGCTGCCGCGACGGTCTGTACGGCATGGCTGTCGTCGATGGTCGTGTTCAACACACCCGGAATTCCCGATTGATTCTTTGCGCGCGCTGGTCCCGAAGGCGCGCGCACTTTACGAGGACGGTCGCGGCCGATGCAAAGGTTTTTGCCCCTGCGGGGCGCCGTCACGCCTTCCCGGACGGGCCGCCCAGGCGGTTGGCGAAGCGGCGCAGACGGACGTCCATGGTGGCGCTCAACCGGGCTTCGGTATCCAGCAGGCGGCGCAGCAGGTCGTCGCGTTCCCGTTGCACTTCAGTGGCGTGCGCCTCCAGGGCGTCGGCGTGGGTCCGCAAGGCTTGGGCGTGTTCTTCCAGAGTGGAGGCGTGCTTTTCCAGAGTGGAGATGTGCTCCTGCTGCGCCTCGGTATGGGCGGCCAGCCGGCGGCTGTGCTCGTCCAGCGCCTCGGCGCGGCGCTGCGTGACCTCCAGCTCGCCGGTCAGGTATGCGATTTCCTGCCCCTCGCGCTCCGCCCGCACGCCCAGCCCCTGGGCCAGAATCAGGGCGTCGGCAAGTTCGGCGGGAATGCGCTCCAGATAAGGGCGCAGACTGCGCCGGTGGCTTGGGCCGGTGGGCATGGTCAGACGCATGCCGTTGCGGGCTTGGCGGTAGTACACGAGCGGGTCCGGCAGAACCTCCAGCCGGTAGCCGGACAGCACCATGCGGGCGAACAGCTCCCAATCCTCGTGCCCAAGGCCGCGGTCTTCGGTGAAGCCGCCGACGGCAAGCAGCGCTTCGCGCCGCACCAGCGCGTTGGCGTCGCCGAAACAGTTCTTGAACACACCTTCCACGGCGGCTCCGCCGGCCAGCAGGAGCCGGCCCTGCACGCGCCCCTCGTCCGGGGCTTCGTCGCCGGATACCAGATCCAGAAGGCAGGTCAGTGCGTCCGCTCCCGATGACAGCGCCGCGCGGACGAAGGTTTCGATCTGCTGCGGCTTGGCGACGTTGTCATCGTCCATGAACAGCACGAAGGTGCCGCGCGCCGCGGCGACGGCGGCGTTGCGGGCGGCACCGAGGTAGCGGTTCTCCTGACGCAGGATGCGCCAGCCCCGCTCCGTGAATTCCGGCTCCAGCGCCGCGAGCGCCGCGATGGCCGCCGGGGCGTCGCTGCCATCGTCGACCAGCACCACCTCGAAATCCGCGAAGGTCTGGCGGCGTAGTCCGTTCAGCGCCTGAGCCAGCAGGGCGGGCCGGTTGTAATGGGTCAGACACACCGAGACGAGCGGCGCCTCCCCGCGCTCCGGCAGCGCCGGCGCCGCGCGCGCGGTGGGCGGTGCGGTCAACTCGGTGCCGGGTCCGGGGATGGGG
>JAEYOB010000676.1 GCA_023412175.1 Pseudomonadota bacterium
TTTGTGTTTACCCGGTTTGAGCGAGCGTGCGGCGAAAATAGACCACGCGCTCTGTTTCCTCGAAGCCGAGCGCCATGTGCATGCGCTGGGACGCCTGATTTTCGATGGCCGCGTCCGACGCCAGTTCCCGGCAGCCCAGGGCCGTCGCCCATGCGGCGACGGATTGGACCAGGAGGCGGGCCACCCCGCGCCGGCGCCGGTCCGAGCGCACGTAAATTCCTTCCAGGAACGCGACGGGCGAGGTCTCGCAGCCGTTCACGTAATCCGTTCGCAAAGTCGCTTCCGCAAACCCGATGAGGTCCGACTCCGGCGAGCGCGCGAGGAAGGCGACCGCACGGCCCCCGGCCTCCAGCATCGCTTCGGCTTCGGCACGGTGAACCGGGGCCGGCGCTTCCGGCCAGAGGGCGCGGCGCATCCGGATCCAGTCGTCCAAGGTCGCCCGCGTACATGTCTCGATGCGCATGCCGGCCGTTCCGATCCGTGGTCCGGGCGTCCTTCCCGTCATCCCCGCCTGGACCGGGATGACGGGAAGGGATGCGGTCCCGCCGCCTACAGCAGGAAGATCGCCATCAGCACGAGCACGGCGATGGTGGCGCCCACCCCGTACTTCATGAATTGCGTAAACGCTTCCCAGCCGCGCGCGTGTTCGCGCACCAGTTCGTCGCTGACCGGGTTGTGGTGCTGATGCTCGGCAACGGCCATGATGGCTACCCCTCCTCCTTATTGCGGTTTTGCGAGGAAGTGGTGGCCCGATGCCGCGCCGGCAAGCCCCGGCTTACGGCGTCGGGTTGATCAGCGCCGCGGCGCCGTCGGGGACGTGCCCCTCGATGCGCACGCGCTCGTCCGCCACGCGAACCCGGCCCTCGGCGATCAGCCGCACCGCGAGGGGGTAGATGCGGTGCTCGGCCGCAAGCACGCGGTCGGCGAGACTGTGCGAATCGTCGTCCGCCAGCACCGGCACCGCCGCCTGCACGATGATCGGGCCGACGTCCATCTCCGGCCGGACGTAGTGCACGGTGCAGCCGTGCACGCGCACCCCGGCCTCCAGCGCCCGCTCGTGCGTGTCCAGCCCCTTGAAGGACGGCAGCAGCGAGGGGTGGATGTTGATGAGCCTGTCGTGCCAGCTCCTGACGAACCACGGCGACAGGATGCGCATGAAGCCGGCGAGGCAGACCAGTTCGACCCCGGCGGCGCGCAGCCGCGCGTCCAAGGCTGCCTCGAAGGCGGCCTTGTCTTGCGCGAAGTCGCGGTGGCTGACGACGGCTGTCGCGATGCCGGCCTGCGCCGCCCGTTCAAGACCGTAGGCGTCGGCCTTGTTGGAGAGGACGAGCGCGATCTCCGCGGGGAAGGCGGGGTCCGCCGCCGCGTCGATCAGCGCCTGCAGGTTGCTGCCGCGCCCCGAGATCAGAACGCCGAGCTTCAGGCGGGCCATGCCGTCTCCGTCCCGGCGACCGTCACGCGCTCGCCGTCCCCGACAGGACCGATGGTGCCGACGCGGTACACGGTCTCGCCGTGCTCGCCCAGGATCCTCGCGGCCTCGTCCGCCTTCTCCGGCGGGCAGACCACGACCATGCCGAGGCCGCAGTTGAAGGTGCGCGCCAGATCGGTGTGGCTGAGGCCGCCGGTCTTGGCCAGCCAGCCGAACACCGGCAGCAGCGGCCACTGCGTGGCGTCCAGCGTCACGCCCAGCCCGTCGGGCAGCACGCGCGGGATGTTCTCGATCAGGCCGCCGCCGGTGATGTGGGCCAGCGCCCGCACCGTGCCGGCGCGCACCGCGGCGAGCGCGCTCTTCACATAGATGCGCGTCGGCGTCAGCAGCGCCTCGCCCAGCGTCTTCGACGCGTCCCAGGGCGCCTTGTCGGCGTAGCTCAGGCCCGACTGCCCGACCAGCCGGCGCACCAGCGAGTAGCCGTTGGAGTGCACGCCCGACGAGGCGAGGCCCAGCACCACGTCGCCGGCCTGCACCCCGGCGCCGGTCAGCGCCTGGTCGCGCTCGACGGCACCGACCGAGAAGCCGGCGAGGTCGTAGTCGCCCTTGGCGTACATGCCCGGCATCTCGGCGGTCTCGCCGCCGACCAGCGCGCAGCCGGCCTGCCGGCAGCCCTCGGCGATGCCGGCGACGATGGCGCGCCCGGCCTCCACCTCCAGCTTCCCGGTGGCGAAGTAATCCAGGAACAGCAGAGGCTCGGCGCCCTGCACCACGAGGTCGTTGACGCACATCGCCACGAGGTCGATGCCGACCGTGTCGTGCACGCCGCTGTCGATGGCGACCTTCAGCTTGGTGCCGACGCCGTCGGTGGTGGCGACCAGCAGCGGGTCGCGGTAGCCGGCGGCCTTCAGGTCGAACAGCGCGCCGAAGCCGCCCAGGCCGGCGTCGGAGCCCGCACGGGCGGTGGAGCGTGCCAGCGGCTTGATGGCTTCAACCAGGGCGTTGCCGGCGTCGATGTCCACGCCTGCCTGCTTGTAGGCGTCGGACGCGTTTTTTGCGGGGGTCGTGATGGTATCCTCGCTTGGGCTGGGCTATATACCGGGCCAACGGAACGGGCCGAACATACTCGAATCGGAAGGCATTGCAATGCTCCACCGCCGTCGCTGGCCGCTTTGCGCGGGCTACGCCGCACTCCTCGCCGTCATGGTCGGGCTGGGGGCCGCGCTGTCGGCGCCGGCCGGCGCCCAGGTGGCTCCTGCGGCGCAGGCCGACGCTTTCACCGTGTCCGGCGTGAAGGTCGACATTTCCGCCGCCAACGCCAACGCGGCGCGCGATCAGGCCATTGGCCAGGTCCAGCACAAGGCGTGGGAGACGCTGTACCAGCGCCTCGTGCCCGGCGGCCGCGCCGCGCCGCGCGTCTCCGACATCGACCTCGCCCGCATGGTGGCGGGCTTCGAGATCGACGAGGAGAAGGTGTCGGCCACCCGCTACGTCGGCTCGATGACCGTGCGCTTCCGCCCGCAGGCGGTGCGCGACCAGCTCGGCGGCAGCGGTGCCGCCTACCTTGAGCCGCCGACCCAGCCGCTGGTCGTGCTGCCGGTCACCATGGTCGAGGGCAAGCCGATCCTGTGGGAGGACCGCACGCGCTGGCGCGAGGCGTGGGAAGCGCGCGAGCGCGGAAGCTCGCTGGTGCCGCTGGTAGTGCCGGAGGGCGAGATGGAGGATCTCCAGGCCATCGGCGTCGAGGACGCGCTGAACGGCGCGCCCGATCCGCTCGGCGCCATCGCCCGCCGCTACAGCGCCGGCGGCGTGGTGGTGGCCCGCACCGAGCTGCCGGCCTCCGGCGAACCGAGTCGGGGCCAGCCGCTGGTGGTGGACGTGATCCGCTATGGCCTGGACGGCGCGCGCGAGCAGCAGACGGTCAACGTCAGCGCCGCCGATGCCGACCGGCCGGCCGACATGCTGACCCGCGCCGTGACCTTCGTTTCGGCGGCGCTGGACGAGACGTGGAAGCGCGACAACACGGCGGTCAGCGGCAGCGAGCAGACGGTTCCCGTGGCGGTGCCCGTCGCCCGCCTGGAGGACTGGATTGAGACGCGCAAGCGGCTGGCGGGCGTCCAGGCGGTCAGCCGCGTGGACCTGCTGTCGCTGAGCCGGGTCGAGGCGCAGGTGGCCCTGACCTTCCGGGGCGACGTCGAGCGCCTGCGTCAGGCGCTGGCGCGCCGCGACCTGGGCCTCACCGAGGCCGCGCCGCGCGTGGACGCCGGCATCGTGCCCGCCCCGGCGCTGGAACTGCGGGTGCTTCCCAAG
>JAEYOB010000678.1 GCA_023412175.1 Pseudomonadota bacterium
ACGCTGCCGGGCGTCACCTCGCCCACCTTCACGCCGCCCCGGTCCGGCTCCAGCATCACGCCGAGGCGCGGCTTCGGCGGGCCGGAGGGCTCGCGGCCGTCGTCGATGCCGAACACCGCGTCGGCGATCCGGCCGTCAAGCTCCGCGCACGGCCGGTCCGCATCCCACGGCAGCAGCACCAGCGAATCCGGAATGCCGAGGTCGGCGAGCTGGTGCGGGATGCCGAAACGGTTCTGCACGTGCCCGGCCCCGACGATGGTCACCACCGTGCGGCCGGTCTTCCGGTGGACCTCGGCGATGCGTTCGGCCATGGCGCGGTCCCACACCGACTGCGCCTCGACGAAGTTCCTGAAGCGGCTGGATTCGCGGTCGACCGCCGTGTCGGTGCCGTGCTGGCCCAGAACGTTGGCAAGGAAGTCCAGGTATTCCGCCGAGGGCGCAGCAGCGGTGCCCACCCCCTCGCGCTCGGACTCCGGCACGGCGGCCCAGCCCTCCTTGCCGGTGCGGCGGACCAGGGACTGCTCGACGTTGACCGCCACCAGCGGCACGCGGTTCATCCGGGCAAAGTGCAGGATCGGCAGATAGAACTGCGGGTCGAAGCCCCACACCCGGCGCCACTCCACCTCGCGCAGGAAATCCGCCTCGCTCAGCCGGCCGTCCGCCCAGCGGTCGAGCACCGCCTGCTTGGACCGCGGGATCATCTCCAGCGCCACCGCGACGTTGGGGTTCCGGCCGTAGATCTGGTTGAGCGTCTGCAACTGCCAGCGGTGCTGCTCGGCGCTGTCGTGCCTCTCGCCCAGCAGGACGACGGGTGCCCTGGCGGCACGCGCCAGCACGGCGTCGCGCTCCGCCGGCTTGCCGGCGCCGTCCGCCCAGATGCCGGGAGGCACGCAGGCCTTCGCGGCGTCGGTGGGCGCACCCTCGACCGGCGCGGCCGGAGCCTTGGAAACGACGCAGCCGGCCAGCAGCAACACGGCGAACAGACGATGCAGCACGGGGATGTCCTTACGCGGGATGGGTCTTCGTTAGGTTGGGCTGAGCCGTGCGCCGTTCAATCCGCCGAAGGACCGGTTCCTGAAGGGCATGGCGCCGGCCGCCGTTCCGCGCTAGCATGCCGACCATGCCGTACCGTAAGACCGTCATCCTCACCGGAGCCAGCCGAGGCATCGGCCACACCACCGTGCAGCGGTTCAGCGCCGAAGGCTGGCGCGTGATCTCCTGCTCGCGCGAGGACGTGCCGGACCACTGCCGCCGCGACCCGAACTGGACGCACCACATCACCGCCGACCTGTCGGACCCGGAAAGCCGCACCGCCTTCATCAAGGAAGCCCATGCGGCGCTGAACGGCGACCCGCTGCACGCGCTGGTCAACAACGCCGGCGTCTCGCCCAAGACGCCGATCAAGGAGCGGCTCGGCTGCCTCAACGGCGACATTGCCGGCTGGTACCGGGTGTTCGAGCTGAACTTCTTCGCGCCCCTGGTGCTGGCCCGCGGCTTCGCGGCGCCGCTGGCGCGCGGCAAGGGGGCGATCGTCAACGTCACCTCCATCGCCGGGCACTCGGTGCACGCCTTCGCCGGCTCCGCCTATTCGACGTCGAAGGCGGCGCTGTCGGGTCTGACCCGCGAGATGGCGGTGGAGTTCGCCGAGATCGGCGTGCGCGTCAACGCCGTTGCCCCCGGCGAGATCGAGACCGCCATGACCGGCCCCGAGTACGACGTGCTGATCCCGCGCATCCCGCTGAAGCGCATGGGCACGCCGGAGGAGGTCGCCTCGGTGATCTTCAGCCTGTGCGGCCCGGACTACCAGTACGTGACCGGCACCGAGATCTTCATCACCGGCGGCCAGCACCTGTACTGAGGAGCGGCGCCCAGGCGGCGCCGCCCCCCAGGTCAGGGCTTCAGCCCAGGTTGAAGCGCGTCACCGCCGCGGCGAAATCGTCGCCGAAATGCTCGCCGACGCGGATCACCGACACCCCCGGCGGGATCTCCTTGAGCGCCGGGTTGTCCAGGCTCATGGAGGTGAGCAGCGCCATCGGCACGCCCTTGGTCACGCTCATGGCGCGCAGGCCGCGGATGAGGTCGAGGCCGGACAGCCCGTCCATCACCATCGACGCGATCAGCATGTCCGGCGGCACCCGCACGGCGTGGCTGATCGATTCGATGGGGTCGTTTACCGTCACCGTGCGGAAGCCGCAGGCCGCCAGCTCGCCGCCGACCTTCTTCGCCACCACCTTCGACGGCGTCACCAGCATGATCTCGACGTCGCGGATCTCCACGTCCGTCACGTCGAAGCGGTAGCGCACCGGAAGGTTGCGGATGATCTGGTTGGTTTCGGCCAGCGCCGGCTGCTCGGCGCGGTCCACCACCTCGGCAATGCGGTCGAGGAAGACCGGCAGATCGACCCGCTCGCGCTGGTCCAGGCGGGTGATGCCGCTCAGGTAATCTTCCAGCCGGTGCGCGATCAGGCTCACCGTCGGGTAGCCGAACGATGTTCCCATACCCTTGAAATTGTTGGCCTCCAGCCGGAGAACGCCGATCACGTCGGCGGCGCTGCGGGACTCGTTCGCCACACCGTCGAGCGCGTCGTACATGGTCTGCAGACGGTCGCGGGCGTCGTCGATGAACTCGACTCGCAGACGGTCTTCAAGATCCTCGGTCAGCTTGGCATTGGCCATGGGGACGATTCCGGGTCGAGTGGCAGGGCTTCATTACCCGCCGCAGGGTACACCAAAATCGTTAATTGAAACAAATCCCCACGGACCGGACGAAACGCCGCGGGCCGGATCAGACGCGCGCCAGC
>JAEYOB010000539.1 GCA_023412175.1 Pseudomonadota bacterium
TGTCAAACGACATCAGGAACAGGCCCCCTGGCGACATGAGGAAAGGGCCCCCGGTTCAGCCCAGCGTCACTGCCGCTTGCAAGCCATGGTGAGCAACGGCTCCTGCGGGGCGGGCTCGGTCAAGCCCGAAGCCGCCGGAGGCGGAGGCCCGCAGGGCCTGGCTTGAGGGAGCCCGCCCCGCAGGAGATCATCCAGCCTGGATGCAGGCGGCGTTGGACGGCCGGACAGGGAACGGGTCGTCGGCGTGGTCATGCGGAGCCCTGCGCCTCGGCGGCGAACGGGGTTGGCTTGATCAGGCCGGAGCGGCGCTTCTCGCGCAGCCGGTAGCTGTCGCCGCGGATGGTGATCACATGGCTGTGGTGAAGCAAGCGGTCCAGGATCGCCGTCGCCGCCACGGCATCCCCGAAGACGCTTCCCCACTCGCTCACGTTGCGGTTGCTGGTCACCAAGATACTGCCGCGTTCGTAGCGGCGGCTCACCAGCATGAAGAACAGATGCGCCGCATTGGTCTCCAGAGGCAGATAGCCGAGTTCGTCGACGATGAGCAGCTTCGGCTTGGCGAAGTGCCCCAGCCGCTCCTCTAAGCGGCCATCGACGTGCGCCTTGGTCAGCATCGTCAGCAGCGTCGCCGCTGAGACGAACAGCACCGAGTAGCCGCGGCGGATCACCTCGCGGCCGAGCCCGACGGCGAGATGGGTTTTGCCGACGCCCGGCGGCCCGAGCAACAACAGCGCGTCGCCGTTGGCCACCCAGCGGCCGGTCGCCAGGTCGCGGATCTGCTTGGGATCGAGGGAGGGCTGGGCGTCGTACTCGAACTCCTCCAGCGTGCGCACGAAGGGGAACTTGGCGATGCTCATGGCCATCTGGATGCGCCGCTCGTCCTTGCGCGCCACCTCGGCTTCGCACAGGAAGGCCAGGGCTTCGCGCAGGCTCAACTCGCGCCGCGCCGCCTCGTCGAGCAGGGTGTCGAGCTGGTCGCGCAACGCGGTCAGCTTCAGGCGCGTCAGCATCCGTGTCAGGTCGTCGGGATCGGCGCTCACCAACCACCTCCGATCACCGCTTCGTACTCCGCCAGCGGTCGCAGCAGGTCAGGGGCACACGGCGGCACCGCCGGTTCACCTGGAACGGAGGCCGCCGAGGTGCTGGAGCGGCTGGGCCGCACGCCGACCACGCCGTCGAGGTGACGGGCGTCGACAATGCGCTGTCGGCGGCCGCTGGCCTGGGCGTGTCGCGCCACCTCGGTTCCAGCCAGCAGGATCCGGACCACGCCGTCGCTGACCTCCACTGTGACGCTCTGCCCGATCAGTCGCCAGGGCACACTGTAGTGGTTGGTGTCGATGCCGACGGTGCCGTCGGTCTGGACCTTGCGGTGCAGCTCGCGCACCTGAAGGTAGGGCGGGCGCCCGTTCAGCGATCGCAGGCTGGCCGCCTCGGCGGCCTGGAAGCGGTCAATCGGCCGCTCACCCGTGGTGCCGTGGATGCGGACATCGGCGATGGTGCGCATCCAGTGCGCCAGGTGCCCCTCGAACGCCTCCCAGCTGGCAAAGCGCCGCCCGGCGATGGCGTTCTTCTTGACGTAACCGACACCGTTCTCGTCCTTGCCTTTGGTGCGCGCCCGATACGGCGCGCACGCCCGCGGGCGAAATCCCCAGTAGCGGGCGAAGGCATGGAAGCGGTCGTTGAACGTCACTTCCCGGGTCTCCCGGTCGTGATGGGAGACCAGGGTCTTGGGGTTGTCGATCAGCACCTCGCGCGGCACGCCGTCGAAGTGCCGAAAGGCGGCCTCCAGCCCGGCGATCCAGGCGGACTGCCGCTCGTGGCGGAACGCCGCGACGAAGTTGCGGCGCGAGTAGCCCAGCGTCGCCACGAACAGGTGAACCCGCACCCGCTCGCCGCCGATCATCACCGCGGTGGTGCCGAAGTCGATCTGCAACTGCTGCCCCGGCACCGTCTCGAAGCGCACCGTGGCTTTGCTTTCCGCCTCCAACCCCTGGCGCAGCCCCTGGACGGCGCGTTCCACCGTGCGCAGCGACACCGTAACCCCGTGCTCGTCGGCCAACTCCTGGCGGACGACGTCGGCGTTGCCGCGGTGCCGCCGGAAGCGTTCGGCCAGCCATTCCGTCAAACCGTCCAGCCGACCGGCGCGGTGCGGCAGCCGATAGGGCTGCCAGCCGCCAGAGCGCAGATAGCGCTTCACCGTCTTGCGGTCGCACCCCAGCTCCCGGGCGATCCGTTTCGAGCCCCAGCCCAGGGCCTGCAACCGGATCATCGCCGCCACCTCGTCCGGCGCCAGCATCACGTCCCTCCGCTCCGTGCTCACGGAGGAACTCAACGGTGTCGTGCCCTCGCCCATTCTTCACCCCTCAGTGTCGAAGGGGGGCGCTTTCCTCATGTCGTCCGGGGGGGAGGTTCTCATGTCGCCTGACCGGGCCTGATCCAGCCACGCGCCCGGCAGAATGCCAATGGCCCGGCAATATCGGACAAAGTCGATGATATCGAGCCGCCGCTCACGCCTTTCCAGCTTGGACACCTGCGACTGGTCGGTCCCCATCGCACGCGCCAAGTCCCACTGGGTCAGCCGCCGGCGGCGCCGTTCGGCGACGAGCAGCGCCAGCAGGGCTTGGTAGTCCTCCGCGAACTTGTCCCGGTTGCCCACGCGGTCCTCCAAGGCGGTGGACAGCGGATAGGGCATGTTGGAATAATAGGTCGAATTGACCTATTCATGGGCGTGGCCTGTCCGGCATTCGGGAGCTCGGACGTCGCACGATGGCCCTATTCGTGGAGCACAGGCATGGCATCCCAAGCTGCCCCGATGGACAGGAAAGCGGCGATCCGACTCCTGGGCGGCAATCCCCGTCTGCATACCCTGCGGTTTATTGTAAAGCTCACCGCCGGGGGCATGCTGGTCACCGGCATGTTGATCGCTACGGGCGTTATTCTAGATTGGTGGGTCCTTGGCCTTATAGGCGTCCTGCTCGGGGCCGTTGGGACCCTGCTGGTTCCCGTCGTGCTCGTGACCCTCTTCTTGAGCTTGATTCCAGGCGGCCACTTCAAACAGGCAGTCGCCGCGGTGCAGGCTGGGGATCTTGCGGTAAGCTGGCTATTTTACGGGCTTGGCACCGGGATGGTGGTCGTGGATGAGCCTGGGCGCAGGCTCTTCATCAACGGCAGCATCCACGGCTTCGACGAGGTGAAGGAGATCGAGTGGACCACATCGGGCAGGCCGGCCAACCTGCGGATCGTGCTGTCCTCTGGCGCAATGCCAGTTCAGACCGTGCCACTGCGATCCAGCGACGACGCATCATCAGTCGGCCATCGCCTTCACAATGCACTGTGTTCAGCTGGCTAAGGTGGCCGGACTTGCCGCGGCGGAGATCCGACACTGGTCGATCATGAGCCTGAGAATCACGTCCCTCTGCACGCAACCTATCGGCCCACCGTGTAGATGTTAGATGGGTGTTGCAAGGCGAGCCTGGCGCCCGCATCGTGCTCCGATCCGGCGCAGTCCCAGTGCACGGAACCGAGATGGCCTTGCACCGCGCGGCGGGACAGATGGGCCATCGGCTGCACAGCGCACTCGGGCTCGCCGGTCCCGACGTGGCACAACACCTTTCCCGTGCCTGAACCTCGACCACAGGTTTGGTTGCACATTTCGGCACATCGCAAATTTCCCGACCGGCATCTTGGCGAGTACGCGAGCAGGTGCGCGGCAGATCTTGACTCGCTCGACTCTTGAATAATGTTGATGCACGAAGGGGTATTACTGAGAAAAAGGCAAGAACACCCGCCACCCCAACGGCCAAGATGGAGCCTTTGTCTGGAGATGTCCCCAAATTAATTTGCCTCGCCGGGCCACCATCAGAAAAACGGAAAACAAACGGCGGGATCGCGCCATTCCGTTTAGATAGCGCGCCCCACAGCGACCTTCCACTACACCTCAGCCTACATTGATCTTCTTCCAAGCCGGCGCACTATCGGCTACCGCACGCCGCCGCCGGCTGCCCCGACCTGCACATCATCGGCTGACCACGGTCATCGATTTTTGGGCGGCGGGAATGAGGATCCTGGAGCGGGGAGAGACGTCGCGGTGCACACCGTGGCGAGCAGCAGCTGAAGCTCCCCCATCCAAGGACGATCGGCGCGCGCTGCATCCTGTGGCTTCAAGGGGAGAGCACGATGGCTCGACGACGTAGCGACACCTAACGAACAGCGCCCCGCAGCCGTAAGACCACGGGGCGCCTGGCAGCGGCAGTAGGTGATTAAGGCACCTACGGACCGCTTAACTTGGCCGCCATCTTCACATGGTCAACCAAGTTGCCGCCTACGAAGATGGCGGCCGCTCACATCGATGTCAAGGTATCACCCTTTGCACCAAGGAGACGGCCGATGAAACCGATGCATGTATACATCCTGTTGTCGATTCAGTTCGTGCCACATCCACCATCCCGCCGTCCAATTTCCAAAATGACTGATAAGAGCGGAGCGTCTACTTTACCGCGCCGAGCCGCATCACGTCCGCGGCCTTCGACCGCGCGGAGCGTTCTGACGGGCCGCCGCCCTCGGGGCTGCCGTCGCTGACGCATGAGCATCGGCTGGGCGGGGCCAGTGTGGCTCCGCCCTCGCCACCACGCTCCGCATGCGGGACGGGCCACCTGATTCGCAGGAATCGTCCCGAGTCGCGGGCGACTCCGCATCATGAGAGATTTTTGGCCGGCGGAGTCCCGGCAGCCGGAGCACGACCCGCCGTGCAGCGGTGACGCAAGCGTAACAGTGGCGAACGGACCCGGAACCGTTGATTCCACAAGGTTTGCCACAGCAGAGCCCAAGCTATTCGCTCAAGCCACCCTTCACAACATCTCGTGGGTAGGACAGAGCCAACCCCCCAACGATTCGACTCTGCGGCCGAACCGCGCTAGCATCCCCGGCGACTGCTTCACCAAAAACGAACCGGCTCAGGGCTGCCACCCCAAGCCGGCTCTGGTGAAGACAGGACCTGCACTGGTTTCGGGCCGCGCGCAGGTCTCGCTCGACGTGACTTCACCGTCGCAGGGTACGACCTGCGAGTCGGGCGATCAAGTGCGGTCTCATTCAAGGAGATCCTTTCATGGCTGATCGCCATCAGATCCGGTGCATCAACAAGTCCGAACGCCACAGCGCCCATGAGCGCATCCATCGCGTCGGAGGCGTCAACGCCGACGGCACGCGCTGGACCCTCACCCAGCAGGAGGCCATCGCCGGCATCGAGTCCGGCAAGTGGGCCTTCTACGTCTCCCAGGGGGGCCACACCGTCGATGTGATCGTCGCGGTGAGCGCCCTCGGCAACAAGTATTTGAAGACGCGGAATGACGGCGAGCAGCCGAACAACCTGCTTTCGTTGCCGGAGTGCCCCTAACGGGCCCTTGCAAGGAGATCGTCGATGGCACCGCACCGCCATCGACGCCTCTCCGCCCCCGTTTCGGATCCACCTCCCCCGCACGAGGCCGTCAATGATGCCGCTGTCCCTTTCCTTCATCGCCCGCGCCTGCACCGTAGTGTTCTGCGTGTTCGCCGGACTACTCCCCACCTCCGCCCAGGCCGCGGACACCACGACCTACGTGCTGGAGGCCACATGCCGTGGCCCCGCCGGCACCCGCGCCTATCCAAGCGCGTTCACCGAGCGGTCCAAGGCCTTCGTCCTCAGCACCACCAAGCAAGGCTATGCCGTGGCGACCCGCTCGCCGGGCATCACCACCGCCGAGGTGCGCTACGTTGAGACGGGGCTCACCGTCGATCTCAAGCCGTCGATCAAGGGCAGCACCGTTACGCTGACCGGCCGCATCATGTGCAACGGGCTGAAGGATCTCCTGGCCGGCGCCGACGGCACCCAGCACCCGGTCGTCGAAGGCTTCTCGCGTGATCATGTCCGGCTGGCTGTGCCAGTCGGCAGCGGCACGACCATCGAGGAGGAAGGCTACCGCCTGGAGATCAAGGTCACGCCGTTCATACGCCGCTAGAGCCACGGCTCGAAAACGGCGGAGGCCGCGCCCTGTTTCGCCGAATTCATGGCCGGCAGGGCTCTTTAGGCCGCGCGACACCAGGCCGTTGGCCGGACGCTCGCGCGGTACCCGCATTCCCTGGCACGCAGGATGCTCCCACCCGCTATCCAAGGCGGCAGAGCGCGCGTGCGGTTCATGGAGTTGAACATGCCGAGGTTTCAGGTTGCTCATATCAAGCAGCAGGGCGTTGATCTGATCATCATCCCCCTGGACGAATCTTTCGACCGCAAGCTCAGGAGGGAGCAACAGGCCGCCCACACGGAACTGCAGGGCAGGGCCGTGCCACCCGTTCGCCTCGCACCAGGAGCGGCTGGGCACCAGGGCGCTCAGGACTGGCAGCCCCCAGATGCGCCCGGCGAACGGCACCTCGACCAGCAGCATGGCGGTCAACCAGCGCAGGCCACGGGTGGTGACGGTTTGCTCCGTGGACGAGCGCACCGGGTCATAGTAGTGGCTGGCCGGGCGGACACAGGCCCCACGCCGGCGCTCCAGCGTGTGATCGACCCCAATCACGATTGGCCCGTCCGGGGCGAAGGCGGCGATCAGGGCGTGCAGCAGCGTGCGCGCCAGCGTCAGCCCTGACCAGGCATTGCGGTTGAGCACGCGGTGAAACGCCGCGAAGCCGGGCTCATCAGCCAGCCCGAGCGTGCGCAGGACATTGCCGACCGTGCGTGGACCAACCGCCAGCACCGCGCCGATGGCGAGTGCTGCCACCGTGAAGCGGGTGCGTCCGGAGAAGGCGTCCAGGTAGGGCCAGAGCCACGCGACGAAACTTCGCGGAAGGGCGAGGGTGGAGTGTGCCATGGGGCACCTGCGGGGCAGCCGGGTGTTGACCCAACAGCCCCCTGCCAGGGTGATCGCGATGGCCAAGAGCGACCCCGTCCTGGAGCAGATTGCCGCCTATCCGTGGCCGCGTGGCGGCATCACCGCCCGGCGCGTGAACCGCGGCTACTCCCTATTCAGCGCCCGCACCGGCGCACCGGTCGCCCGGCTGCGGCCCCAAGGCAAAGGGCAGCGGGTTGAGATCCTGTGGTGGCGCCGGGACGTCTGGGGTTCCGTCGGGCATTTCGGGGCGGTGTTCGACCTTGATGAGGCGCTTGCCTTCATCGCTGATGAGCCAGCCTTCTGGATCCGCGCGTGAAGGACCGCCGTCCTGAAATGCGCAAAGTCGAAGTCAAGGCGGGGGTGCGCTGCCGGAACTCTGCGGGCGAACAGCCGGAGTCCGAGATTTAACTGGTTCAGTCCAGTATTTTGCTGATGCGTCTAATTTTTTAGTGGCTTTCACAACCGCCGCCGACCAGCGCCGGCAGCGAGGCCGACTGGTGCGGCGAGCGGAAAGGCCGGTGCCGGAGCAGCCGTCCGTCCTCCAGCAGGCCGGCGACGCTGTGGATCATCGAGACCTCCAGCGCCTCCGCCGGGTCGAGCGGCGGCAGCAGCCCCGGCAGGCGCGCCGCCAGCATGGACTTGCCCGACCCCGGCGGCCCGATCATCAGCATGTTGTGGTTGCCCGCCGCGGCGACTTCGAGCGCACGCTTGGCCGTCTCGTTGCCCTTCACGTCACGCAGGCACAGGTGCCGGCCGGCGGCATCCTCCTGCACGCGCGGCTTCGGCGGGGTAAGGATCTGGCTGCCCTTGAAGTGATTGATGAGCGCAAGGAGCGTCGGCGGCGCCAGCACGTCGAGATCCTCGCCGGCCCAGGCCGCCTCGCCGCCGCAGGCCGCGGGGCAGATCAGCCCGCGCTCGTTGGCCAGCGCGTTGATCGCCGCCGGCAGCACCCCGGCCACCGGGGTGAGCGCACCATCCAGCGCCAGTTCGCCCAGCGCCGAATAGCGCGCCATGTCCTCGTCCGGCAGCACGCCCATGACGGTGAGCAGCCCCAGCGCGATGGGCAGATCGAAGTGCGATCCCTCCTTGAGCACGTCGGCCGGCGCCAGATTGACGGTGATCCGCTTGGCCGGCAGCGACAGCCCCAGGGAATTGAACGCCGCCCGCACCCGCTCGCGGCTCTCCCCCACCGCCTTGTCGGGCAGCCCGACGATGGTGAAGGCGACGACGCCGGCGGATATCTGCACCTGAACGTCGATATCGAAACAATCGATACCGGAAAAAGCGACCGTTCGGACGCGAGAGACCATCAAAAGGCGCTTTCCTAATGGGAATTGCTCGCTCCACTATAGGGAGGAAT
>JAEYOB010000543.1 GCA_023412175.1 Pseudomonadota bacterium
GCTCCCGGTCTCAGGTGCCTGGGCCTTCTCGTCGCCGGGCAGCATGACGGTGGTCATGCCTTCCCAGGGGCTCAGGAAGTCGAAGGTGCGGAAATCCTGCGTCAGCCGCACCGGCTCGTAGACGACGCGCTTCTGGTCCTCGTCGTAGCGGCACTCGACGAAGCCGGTGAGCGGGAAGTCCTTGCGCAGCGGGTGCCCCTCGAACCCGTAGTCCGTCAGGATGCGGCGCAGGTCGGGATGACCGTCGAAGAACACCCCGTACATGTCCCAGATCTCGCGCTCCATCCAGTTCGAGGCGCTGTAGACCGGGACCGACGTCGGCACGGGGGTGTCCTCGTCGGTGGTCAGCTTCACGCGGACGCGCTGGTTATGCTTGATGCTCAGCAGGTTGTAGACGACCTCGAAGCGCTCGGCGCGCTCCGGGTAGTCCGCGGCGGTGATGTCCATGACCTGCTGGAACATGCAACGCGGGTCGTCGCGAAGCGTCGTCAGCGCAGGCACGATCTGCTCGCGCCGCACCGTCACCATCAGCTCGCCGAGCTTCAGCTCGACCGTGAGGACCGCCTGCCCCAGCGTGGAAGCGATGTGATCCCCGAGTTCTTTCAGCGCTTGTTCAGACATGGGCTTTTCGCCTGCGTTATCGCGCGATGCGGTTGCTGCGCCGGATCTTCTTCTGGAGCTGCAGGATGCCGTACACCAGGGCCTCGGCCGTCGGCGGGCATCCGGGAACGTAGATGTCGACCGGCACAATGCGGTCGCATCCGCGCACCACCGAATAGCTGTAGTGGTAGTAGCCGCCGCCGTTGGCGCACGAACCCATCGAGATCACCCAGCGCGGCTCCGGCATCTGGTCGTAGACCTTGCGCAGGGCGGGGGCCATCTTGTTGGTCAGCGTGCCGGCGACGATCATGCAGTCCGACTGGCGCGGGCTGGGGCGCGGAATGACGCCGAAGCGGTCCAGGTCGTACCGGCTCATGTAGGCGTGGATCATCTCCACCGCGCAGCAGGCCAGACCGAAGGTCATCGGCCACAGCGAGCCGGTGCGGGCCCAGTTCAGCACATCCTCGTACTTGGCGAGGATGAAGCCCTTCTCCTGGATCTCCTCGGAGACCGCGCGGAGATAGGCGTCCTGTTCCGGTCCGGGCGGAATCGGCGCCAGCTTGGCAGCCTCTACTCCCATTCCAGAGCTCCTTTCTTCCACTCGTAGACGAAGCCGATAGTCAGGATGCCGAGGAAGACCATCATCGACCAGAAGCCGAAGAGCCCGATGTCGCCGAGCGCGATCGCCCACGGGAACAGGAAGGCCACTTCCAGGTCGAAGATGATGAACAGGATCGAGACCAGATAGAACCGCACGTCGAACTTGGTGCGGGCATCTTCGAACGGCTCGAAGCCGCATTCGTAGGGGGAGACCTTCTCGGGGTCCGGGTTGTTCGGACTGATCACGTACGAGGCGACGACCATGACGGCCGAAAGCGCAATCGCGATGAACAGGAACACCAGGATCGGAAGGTATTCGTAGATCAGCGGGTTGGCCACCGCATGTCCTCCCAAAAACCCATGCCCCGCAAGCCCCGTGCGGTCCCTTGCAAAGGACCGACGCGCCACGCGGAGGTGGTATAAGACTGGATTAGCCCGTCAGACGCGGCGCAATATAGGCCGGTTGTCCTGACAAGGAAAGTGGTTTGATAAGCCTTTTGGAACGGACGAAACGCCCGCTCTGCGCGGTTTCACCGCGTAGAAGGCGAGGCGCTTCAAAGACATGATTGAATAAGGGAAAGTGGCGCGAGTGACGGGACTTGAACCCGCGGCCTCCGGCGTGACAGGCCGGCGCTCTAACCAACTGAGCTACACCCGCGCAAGACCACTCATATTTGCGCCTTTTTGCGTTACCGTTCAGTGGCTTCGCTTGAGGCGCCGTCCGTGTGGCGTGGGCCGGTTTCTATCCGCCCCGGCCGCCCCTGTCAATCACGAAAACGCAAAAATATTCACGTCGACGCATCCGGTCCGCCGAGCCGGACGTGCCGAAGCCGGTCGAAGCGGCAGAACGCCGTCAGGACCGGCTCCGGCACCGGCCGGTGCTCCACGATCCCCCGGCCGCCGAAACGGGTCAGGGAGATCTCCAGGGCCTTGCACAGCATTTCGGAAACCTCCAGGTCCTGCTGGTCGAGCGCCAGTTCGAGCGCGTGGAGGATGCGGTCGCCCAACCGCCGCTCGTCGCCCGCAAACCCCGCATCCATCGCCACCCCCTCCGCCGCGCCGCCACCCCGCAGAGGGTAGCAAACTCAACGGAGTCGGGATCTGCGGCGAAGCGCCCCGGTTTTGAAAGGCTCCAAACGAATCAGATCGACGATCTTTTCCGGTGCATGGAAGATCTTCAGCGACTCAGGCGCCCTTCCCGACCCGGCCAACGGTTCGCTCACCGCGACCAATCCTTCGGCAGGAGAACGCGAGTCGGGATGGGCCGGACACGGCAATCCGCCGGCGCGCCGCCCACATTCGCCACCAGCCGCACTTCCGGGACATCCTCGACGCACATGGCCCTCACCTGCCGCATCTATCCTTCCGGGCAACGGAATGCGGCGCCCTGGGCTTGCGTCTCTACAGCGCCATGGACGTGTGCCTTCAATGCCTCAATCCATCCCGGGGCAGCCATGGCGAACTTCGTGCCCGCCCGGCTCCGGCTTGGCGGGCACCCTTGCCTCAATCGGCATCATGTCGATGCCCGGTCACATCCCCCTACTCCAGCGCGATCTCGCCCCGGACCTCATGCGAGAAGGCAAGACCGTCAATGCTCAGCACTGCGCGGACTTGAAGTGTTTCGTCGCCCTTGAGACGGCCGGACGCCAGGGCCTCGCCAACGGCGCGCTCGATCTCGCGTTGCGACGTCACGCCAAGCATCTTCAGGAACTTGCGGACATCCATATTGAAAGTATCGTCGTTCATGGAGCGATCCTCCGCCGTCGTCAGACAAGGAGGAAACCTCTGTGGTCATGCGGGGTTCCAACACGTCCCAGCGTCCGGGAAATCGGCGCGATACATGAGTCGGAACCAGAGCGGGAAGCCCATGTTCGACAACGCGCCGAATGGCGCGCTCGTCGCCATCCTCAACACGCAAGCGGGATCAAAGGTTGTGAAACGCAAGGCGTAGAGCCTTTCTCCTGCCGGGCGCATAGGTGAACTTCCAAAACTCCCGGCATGACTTGCCTTTGCAGCGCTTACCAAAGCCAGCCAAGAGAGGGCAGCAAACAAGGAATGGGAGGCGATCTGCACTCATGGGGCACTCCAATTCAGTTCAGGTAGCCACTTTTCCTTGATGGCAAGCAGACCGAGGCAAGGGCGATTATTGGCTGCTGTTGAAGTCACCATCTGGACAGCAGGCGATCGGGGCGCGGGGATATGGAGGCGCGGTCATGATCGACAGGATGCCCGACGGCCACCCCGCGCGCCGCGAACAGCGCCACGGAGGCCAGTGGGGCGACGCCTACCGCATCGCCGGGGAGCCCGAACCGTGCTCATGGCTGTCCGCCATGCTCGACACCATCCGCAACCGCGTTATCGGGCCTTTCCTCTTCGGCCTGCCCCACCCTCTGGCACCCTCCCCGTTCCCTCCGGAAGGGACACGAAGCATGGACGACCTGATTGCAAAACTGGCGGCGGCAACCGAGGGGAGCCGGGATCTGGATGGGGAAATCGCCGTCGCCTGCAACCTGCGCCCCGCTTGGCTGCTTGATGACCCGCGCGGCCTGATCGCCGGGCGGGGCTGTGCCAGGGCCGGGAGGACCGGCCCCAGCTTTGAGGTTCCGCCCTACACCACCAGTCTGGATGCGGCGCTCACGGTGGTACCGGAAGGGTGTTCCGACCTGACCATCGACTGGAACGGAAGCAATTGGGCGGCGTGGGTCGATGTGGGGAACGACGGCACCGATTGGCAGAGCCACCCGTCCGCCGCCCTGGCCCTCTGCATCGCGGCCCTCAAAGCTCGGGGCCCGTCTTCCCCGACTGTTGCCTGAATGCGAGAAAGGCCGCCCTATGAGGCGGCCTTTCTCGCTCTGATCCATCGATTTGTGTCGATTTGTGTGGTGGGCGATGAGGGGATCGAACCCCCGACCCTCTCCGTGTAAAGGAGACGCTCTACCGCTGAGCTAAGCACCC
>JAEYOB010000563.1 GCA_023412175.1 Pseudomonadota bacterium
ACCTTGTAAGCGGCCTGCGGATCGCCGGATTCGGCGGCCTCGCACTCCCCGGCGAAGCCGGTGCGTGGCTTCGCCGGGGAGTCTTCGCCCCCGCGGACCACCGTCACGCCCTTGTCCACCGTGCGCGATGCAGCCTGCGCCTCCGACAGGACCGGAACGGTCATGAGAAGCAGCAGGATCGCCAGAAACTTGAGGATGGAACCCATCATTCTCCCCGGAGGCACATGGGGGATAATGGGCTTGCGAGTCCGACTCGGCAAGCATACGGTACCGAATGGAGTGCAGCGGCATGACGGCGGAAGGCTGTTTTGCGGCCGCGAGCACCTCTGCTACAACCATGCCGAAACGGCCGGCGCGCGTGCGTGCGCCCCTAATGAACAAGCCAGGATACCGGCGGGGATGCCGGCCTTCCGCAGGAAGAGGAAACGACCATGTCCAGCACCATCGAGCCCGTGCTCGACCCCTTCGCCCTCGCCCGCGAACTCTCGGGCAAGCAGCTGATCGACGGCCAGCTCGTCGCCCCGCGCTCGGGCCGCACCTTCGACGTGGTGAACCCGGCCACGCAGGAAACCGTAGGGCAGGCCGCCTTCGGCGACGAGGCCGACGTGGCGGCCGCCGTGGCCGCCGCCGTGAAGGCGCAGAAGGAATGGGCCAAGCGCCCGGCGCGCGAGCGCGGCAAGCTGGTCGCCGAATGCGGCCGCATCCTCGACGCCCACAAGGAGGAGATCGCCCGCCTCGTCGCCCTGGAGACCGGCAAGGCGCTGCGCACCGAATCCCGCGTAGAGGCCGGCGTGCTGTCCGACGCCTTCACCTTCTTCGGCGGCCTCGCCCCCGAGCTGAAGGGCGAGACGGTGCCGTTCAACCCGAAGATGCTGACCATGACGGTCCGCGAGCCGATCGGGGTGGTGGGCGCCATCATCCCCTGGAACGTGCCGCTGATGCTGATGGCGCTGAAGATCGCGCCGGCCATGGTGGCGGGCAACGCGGTGGTGGTGAAGTCGGCCGAGGAGGCGCCGTTCGCCGTGCTGCGCGCCTGCCAGCTGATGCAGCAGGTGCTGCCGCCCGGCGTGCTGAACATCCTGGCCGGCATGGGGCCGGAGTGCGGCGCACCGCTGGTGGCGCACCCGAAGGTCGGCAAGGTGACCTTCACCGGCTCGGTCGAGACCGGGAAGATCGTCTACAGGACCGCGGCCGACAAGCTGATCCCGGTGACGCTGGAACTGGGCGGCAAGAGCCCGATGATCGTCATGGGCGACGCCGACGTGGATCTGGCGGTGGCCGGCGCGGTGGCCGGCATGCGTTTCACCCGCCAGGGCCAGAGCTGCACGGCCTCCTCGCGCATCTTCGTGCATGAGAGCGTGCACGACGCCTTCGTCGAGAAGCTGAAGGGCAAGGTCGACGCCATGAAGATGGGCGACCCGCTGGACGAGGCCACCGACATCGGCGCCATCGTCAGCCGCCAGCAGTTCGACAAGGTGCTCAACTACATCAGGATCGGCGAAGAGAGCCCGGGCGCCAAGGCGCTGAAGTGCTCGGCCCTGCCGACCGACGAGCGGCTGGGCAAGGGCCTGTGCGTGCAGCCGGTGCTGCTGGTGGACATCCCCCGCGATTCCGCCCCGGCGCGCGAGGAGATCTTCGGCCCGGTCGCCTGCATCTTCAAGTTCACCGACTACGAGGACGCGCTGCAAGCGGCCAACGACACCGAGTTCGGGCTGGCGGCGACCATCTGGACGCGCGACCTGAAGACCGCCATGGACGCCTCGCAGCGCCTGGAAGCCGGCTTCGTGCAGGTGAACCAGAATCTGGTGGTGCAGCCGAACCTCAGCTACGGCGGCGTCAAGGCGTCGGGCCTCGGCAAAGAGGCGACGATGGAGTCCATGCTGGAACACTTCACCCACAAGAAGACCATCATCATCAACATGGGGTGATGGCAACCGCGCCCATTCAAAGCCGGGAAAAGGTGAACCAGCAGATAAGGGGGCTTCGGCCCCCTTATTTCATGCCCTGTCAGAACCGCCACCGCAGCCCTGCCACCAGGGCGTTGGATCCGCCGTTGTCGCCCAGCAGGCCAAACCCGGTGGAGCGATGATGCAGCCGGGCGATGGCGCTCCACGGGGCGTCGGGCGGCCCAACCTCCAGTTCCGCCACCCAATAGAAGAGGGTGCGTTTGCTGGAGCCCCGATGAGCCACTTCATCGTTTGGCAGCTCCGTCGCATAGGACAACCCAAGCCCATAGGCCAGGGTTGTGTGCACCGTCTCGCTCCAGGGGAACAGGCGCCAGCGGCCAACTCCCAAAGCGTTGAACTCCCAATGATGCTGGTTGCCGAAATGCCGGACAACTTGGCCCTCCACCTCGATGTCGGCGAACTGGCCGATTTCCCAGAGCCGACGCGAGGCCGCGAGCCCGATCAAGTTGCTGCGGCGCCAGCTCACGTCATCGAATGGCAACACCTCGTGGAATTCGTCGTTGATCATCCGTCCGCCGAACAGGGTTACGGCCGAGGGAAGGCGCGTAGGATCCTGCGCCGCGGCGGGGGCTGCAGCGAGCAGCGGCAACAGAACCGACAGGTTGCGCGCGCTCCCGGTTGCGAGTGCCATCGCTCTCCCTGCTCCCAACCACCCCTCCCATAAGCATGGTGCAACGGAGCCCTTTGACAATCGCCGGAGAGGCTACGATCCCGGACGGCTTCTATGGTTCTGCGGGCCTTACTGTCTTTGAAGGGCGCCCTTCGAGTTGGCGGAATGCGCCGGCACGAACGCCACTTTGCTCATAGGACCGAACCGCTGTTCCAGGAGACGAAGGCGTTACGGCTATTTCTTCGAAGCGAGACGCGGCAGACCGCGATAAGGTGTTGGATGTTTCCACTCACTACTCATCACGGAGGCACTATGCCGGAGTGTCGACCTCACAGGAGGTTATTCAATTGGGCAGTTGCTTTCATTGAATGGTTCTCCTGGGCAGTCGTGCCTATCCTTGTTGCTGTAGCCGGCACTGCAGCATGGCTTCTGATGCTGTGCGCGGTATTCCTTGAGCGTTCGGCCACGCGCATCTTCGACTGGGCCGGTTGTTCGGATCGCTTGCGCCGGATCGGCAGCGTCAACCACTTCACCGTAGCGTGCTTAGCCTTGGGTCTTTGAAGGTACTTCGCCATGCCGGCCTGGATCGGCCGGAGGCTTTGGCGTAAAGGCGGCGAAGGGCTTCGCCTCGTGGCAGGTGCGGGGCAAAAGCAACTTACGTTCGACGGGAACTGCGGCCCCGTTTTCGATGCTAGGGGTACGCCGGCTTCCAACGATGGCGCACCACGCCGTTCCTGCACACCCCATCCCCACCCATGGGCGCCGAGGCCCGGCTGTGCATCCACGGCGGCTGACGGATCACGTGTTCGGCTTGGCCTGGATGTCGCGGAGCAGGACGACGCTGATGCGGCGGTTGCGCGGGCTGCCGGGTTGGTCGGGCACCAGCAGATCGCGGTCGGCGCGGCCCACCACGTCCTGGATGCGGCTCTCCGGGATGCCGCCAGCCATCAGCGCGCGGCGCGTGGCGTTGGCGCGCTCGGCGGAAAGGTCCCAGTTGTCGCGGGTGGCGTTGCCGGCGAAGGGGGTCGCGTCGGTGTGGCCGCTGATCGACAGCTTGTGGGGCAGCTTCGACAGCGCCTGCGCCACCTGAATGACCAATTGCCTGGTCTGCGGGTACATCTGCGACGAGCCGCCGGGGAACATCGACACCCGGTCCTGATCGACGATTTGGATGCGCAGGCCTTCCGGCGTCTGGTCGATCATTAGGTTCTGCGCCAGCGGCTGCAGTTCCGGGATCGACTGGATCGCCTGACGGATCTCGTTGGCGGCCTGCTGGAACTGCTTGCCCTCGGACTGCTGCTGCTGGAGCTGGGCCGTCGCGTCCGCAATGCGGTCGGCGAAGTCGGACAGCTTCTCGCCCGGCCTCTGGCCGGGGATGCCGAGCTGCTTGGCGAGCTGTTCCAGGCGCTGCTGGTACTCCAGGCGGCTTTCGCTGGGCTTCTGCTCGGCCCCTGCCTGTTCGGCCGCCTGCTCCGGGCCGCCCTCGGCGCCGCTCATTGGCTCCTCGCCGCCGACGCCGGTCAGGCTGGGGGTGGCCGGCGTCTCCGCGGTGACCGGAGAACTGGAGTTGATCTGCGCGCCGGGCGCGGTCACCGTCTGGCCGCCGAGCATGCCGCCCGAGCCCGAGGTCTCGCGGCTGACCGACACCGGGGCGAAATAGTCGGCGATGCCCTTGCGCTGGTCCGACGTGGTGACGTTGAGCAGCCACAGGAGCAGGAAGAACGCCATCATCGCAGTCACGAAGTCGGCGTACGCCACCTTCCACGCGCCGCCATGGTGGCCGCCGTGGCCGCCCTTCTTCTTCTTGATGATGATCGGCTGTTCGGTGCCGCCGGGATTGGCTGCCATCGTAACCGTTGAGAATCCAGGCCGGGAAACAACGGGCTCAAGGTGCGCGTTCTTCCTTAAGATCCGTTTAACGACATACCGCTCGGGCAATGCTGTTGCGGTGGGAAGAACCGGCTTGCGCCGGGGGGCGGGGTGGTTTAATCCCGCCTGATACCGTTATACGGATACCGCCTTACGGGTCCGAACCAGGGTTGCCATGATCATCGACTCCCGCGCCTTCCGCAATGCGCTCGGCTGCTTCGCCACGGGCGTTACCGTCGTGACCACGCTGTGCCCGGACGGGCACCATGTGGGCGTGACGGTCAATTCCTTCTCCTCGGTGTCGCTGGACCCGCCTCTGGTGCTGTTCAGCCTGGGCCGCGCCTCGCATGCCTACGATTTCTTCGTGGAGGGCAAGGCCTTCGCGGTGAACATCCTGGCCGCCGACCAGGAGGCGCTGTCCGGCCGCTTCTCGCGCCGCGACCTGCAGGACCGCTGGGAAGGCGTCGGCGTCGAGCGCTGGGACACCGGCGTGCCGATCCTGACCGGCTGCCTCGCCAACATCGAGTGCGACAGGGAGACGGTGTACGACGGCGGCGACCATGCGATCGTCGTGGGGCGCGTCCGCCGGCTGCGCTCCGCCGCCGAGGGCACGCCACTCCTGTACTTCCGCGGAAACTACGCGGAACTGGGATGAGCCCCGCCCCCAGAGGGGGAAGGGAAGCTACGACACGTCCACCATCAGCTCCGTCGGGAACCCCCCGGCCGCCAGCCTGTCCACGATGGCCTGCACGTGGGTGCGGTCGCGTGTCTCCAGGATGACGTCGATCTCCGCCATCTTGACCGGCACGTCGTGGAACAGGCGCTGGTGGTAGACCTCGACGATGTTGGCGCCGGCCTCGCCGAGGATTCGCGTCGCCTTCGCCAGCGCCCCCGGCGCGTCGGTCAGCGAGATGCGCAGCCGCCCGATGCGGCCTTCCAGAACCAGCCCGCGCATCAGCACCTGCGCCAGCAGCCGCGCGTCGATGTTGCCGCCCGACACGATCAGACCGACCCGCCGCCCCTGGAAACGCGCCGGCTCGGCTAGCACCGCGGCGAGCGCCGCCGCCCCTGCCCCCTCGGCGACCAGCTTCTGCACCGTGACCATGCGGAACACCGCGGCCTCCAGCGCCTCTTCCGACGCCAGCAGGATGTCGTCCACGTGCTGCGCCACCAGCGCCTGCGTCAGCTTGCCGGGCGCCTTGACCGCGATGCCCTCGGCGATGGTAACGCCGGAGCAGGCGATGGCCTCGCCGTGCAGCGCCTGCCGCATGGAGGGGTACATGGCGCACTCGACGCCGATCACCTGGATGTCCGGCTTAACCGCCTTGGCGGCCACGGCCATGCCGGCGATCAATCCGCCGCCGCCCACCGGCACCAGCAGCGTGTCGAGGTCCGGCACCTGCTCCAGGAACTCCAGCGCCACCGTGCCCTGGCCGGCGATCACCTGCGGATCGTCGTAGGGGTGGACGAAGACCAGCCCCTCGCGCGCCGCCAATTCGTGGGCGTAGGCCTCGGCGTCGCTCAGGGTTTCGCCCTCCAGCACCACGCGGGCACCGAAGCTCTCGGTCCGCTCGACCTTGGTGAAGGGGGTGAAGCCCGGCATGACGATGGTCGCCGTGATGCCCAGCTTGGCGGCGTGGCAGGCCACCGCCTGCGCGTGGTTGCCGGCCGACATGGCGATGACGCCGCGCTGGCGCTCGGCCTCCGACAGCGCCAGCAGCTTGTTGAGCGCGCCGCGCTCCTTGAAGGAGCCGGTGTGCTGCTGGTTCTCCAGCTTCAGGAACACCGAGCAGCCGGCCAGTTCGGACAGGCGCGGCGCCGCCTCGGCCGGGGTGACGGCGATGCGGCCGGACAGGCGCGACGCTGCGGTGCGGACATCCTCGGCGGTGACGGTGCTCATGGACGGCCTCCAAAACTTGGCTTGAGCGAGAGAATCCGCGCGCCCGCCTTGACCAGCGCGTCGCGGTCGCCGGCCATGCGGACGCTTCCGCCGTCGCGCCAGCGCCCGACGAAGTCACCCCAGTGCGGCGACAGCGGGTTGCCCGATTGCCCGGTGGAAATCACGTAGCGCGAATTGCCGAGGTCCGCCAAGTCATAGACCGCGCGGAAGCCCGCGCCATGCACATGCGCGTAGGGCGCCGCGGGGTCGGAAAAGCGGGTGGTGCCGCGGTTGACGGTGAAGCTGTCGCCATCCGTCTCCACCGCCAGGGTAAACCACGGCCCGATCAGCGGCAGGCGGCTGAGCAAAGGATGCGGCATGGGGGCAATATGCTCCGCCCCCCAACGCCACGCCGACAGCGTCGGGCCGTGCCGCTGCGACAGCTCGGCCAGCGCGGCGTCCAGCGACGCGCGCAGCGTGTCGGCGCAGGTTTCCGCCTGGGACGTGCGAACGTCGTCGCACCACGCCGGGCGGACGGTGAGCGCGTGCTTCACGGTCAGCGTCTGCTGCCAGAACGCCTCGCCGAACAGCGTTCCCAGCTCGTCGGCGAACAGCGCGCGGTTGAGCGCGCGAAACCACGCGGCGAAGATCAGCGGCTCCGGCCGGGTCCGGTCCATGCGGCCGTCCCACGCCTTGAGCATCCCCACCGCCTCCGCCGCCATGCCGCCGGGCAGCGGCACCACGGTCATCAGAGGCAGCAGCTCCCTGGCCACCAGCGACGTCACGTCGAGTTGCTGCGCCGCCACCTCGTCCACGGTGAAGGTGCCGCCGCCCAGCATCTGCTGGATGCGGGCGGCGCGCAACGGTTCCGGCCAGTGCGCCGCCAGCAGGTACGGATAGCCCGGCCCGACCACCGCGTTGTTGGCGTTGACCACCTGCCCGGAGGGGGGGTTGACGGTCTGCGGCAGCGCCTCGAAGGGAATGAAGCCGGTCCAGTCGTACTCGCCGTCCCACCCCGGCACCGGCAGCGTGCCGTCGCCCTTGCGCCGCACCGGGGCGAGACCTGGCACGATGAAGCCCACGGCGCCCGCGGTGTCGGCATAGACCACGTTCTGCTGCGGCGTCACGTGCGCCGCCAGGGCCGCGCGCACCTCGGCCGCCGAACGGGCGTGGTTCAGGCGGTACAGGGCGTCCGCCGTGGTGTCCGGCTCGCGCAGCCCCGCCCAGGCCAGCGCCAGCACGTGGCCGGGCGCCGCGCCGTCCATGCCCTCCAGCCCGGTGAGCACCGGGCCGTGCCGCGTCTCGCGCACGGTCAGCACCTCTTCCGGCTTGCCGGCGACCTTGATGATCTCCGTCCGGGTGGTGAAGGGTTCACTCCCCTTCGGCGTCAGGACGCGGGTCGGATCCTGCGGATCGACGCGCTCGACGAACAGGTCCTGGACGTCGCTGTGGGTGTTGGTGAAGCCCCAGGCGACCTGACCGTTGTGCCCCAGCGCGTGGAACGGCATCCCCGGCGCGGTGGCCCCGGCGATCGAATGCGTCGGCGTGACGATGCGCGCCAGATACCAGAGCACCGGCGCCTCCAGCCCCAGGTGCGGGTCGTTGGCGAGGATCGGCTTGCCCGTCGCGGTGCGGCTGCCGGCCAGCACCCACTCGTTGGAGGCCAGATCGAAGCCGAGCGGCGGCGGCAGCGCCTCTTCCGCCTTGTCGTAGCGCAGGTCGGTCAGTTCCGCCGCCAGCGTGACCGGCGAGCCCGGCGGATCATCGGGGTAGAGGTCGCGCACCTGCTGCACGCTGAGCGTCTGCACCAGCCGCGCGCGGGCCAACTCCTCCCGGTAGTTGCCGGCGAGCTGCAGGGCCATCAGCTTGCCCCAGACCAGACTGTCGGCCGGCTTCCACGGCTCTGGTTCGTGGCGCAGCAGTTGGAACTCGATGGGCAGAGCCTCGGGGCGGCTGGCGATGTAGGCGTTGACGCCCTTGGCATAGGCGTCCAGCGCCCGTCTGGCCTCCGCCGACAGCAGCCTGTAGCTCTCCTGGGCGTGGCGGTAGAAGCCCAGCGTCCGCGTCAGCCGGTCGAGGCGCAGCGTCGAGTCGCCGAAGCGCGTGCCGAACAGCTC
>JAEYOB010000682.1 GCA_023412175.1 Pseudomonadota bacterium
CCACGCCTCCAGCAGCGGCCCGAAGGGCTGGAAGAAGGCGGCGGCGCGGCGCGCGGTGGCCGCGTCGTCGGCGTGGAAGTCCCACGGCGTCGCCATCAGCACCATGCCCGCGACCTCGCGCGGCCGGCGCAGCGCCAGCGCGGTGACCAGGAGCCCGCCCATGCAGTAGCCGACCACCGGCACCGGCCGGCCGGCGAGGTTGACCACCGCGTCCAGCGCCCGCTCCAGCCGGCCGGCGATGTAGTCGGTCAACGTGAAGCGCCGCTCCAGCGGACCCGGCGCGCCCCAGTCGATGAGGTATGGCCGCAGCCCCTGCGCCGCCAGCCAGCGCATCAGGCTTTTCTTCGCCGACAGGTCGAGGATGTAGTGGCGGTTGACCAGCGACGGCACGAACAGCACCGGCGTGCCACCGGCCTTCGGGTTGAGCGCGCCGTAGTCGAGCAGGCAGCTGCCGCCCTCGGCCCACACCACGGGCGGGTCGGGCAGATCGCGGCGGTAGGGATGGTGGCGGTAACGCTCGATGCCGGTCAGCAGCCGGTCGATGCGCCGCCGCACCTCGCGGTCGACGGCATCACGGAGTGCGTCCGGGTCCGCGGCGGCGGCGAGGCTTCGCAGTTCCACCGCCCGGTCGGCCAGGCGCGGCCTCCAGGGAAGCGAGCCGTTCCTCAAGTGCGGCAAGCCGCCGGGCGAGCTCAGCAGCACCGTCAGCACGGTCGACAGGTGCAGCCCCAGCGGACGCGGCCCCTGTCTCGGCCGAGGCTGGGGACTGGGATGCTGAGCGGTCATGGACCGTCCCCTCCGTTGGTTCGGCGGGTTTGGCAAAGGGCCATCCCTGGGGCTGGCGCGGGTCCCAGCCGGTGCCAGGCGGGCTGCCATAGGCGAAGCCGCCCGGACCGAACACCGTGGGCGCCAACGAGGCCGCCCCCTGCCCCAGCATCTGGAACAGCCGGGCGAGGTTGTCCGCCACCTCCGGATCGGTGGCCAGCGCCGACCACTGCTCCTGCCACAGATCCAGGTAGCGCCGAGCCAGCGCGTCCAGGGTCGGGATGTCGGAGTCGGTGGAATCGGCCATGCCGAACAGTATAGGAGGAACGGCGCGGGCTTGACCAGCGCCACGCGAAAAGGAGGGAGCCGGGAGCCGGAATGCCCCCATTTCGGCTGGAGACTTGCCAGCCGCCGCCCCATGTCGTAGTTCTACTCTAAGAGGGATTCCCGCTGCAGGCTTACAAGAAAGAACTCCGCGATGGCCGACAAGGAAGAGCAGAAGTCCGCCGCGATCACGATCAAGAAGTACGCCAACCGGCGGCTGTACAACACGGCGACCAGCAGCTACGTCACGCTGGACCACCTGTGCCAGATGGTGAAGGACGGGCTGGATTTCGTCGTCTATGACGCGAAGACCGGCGACGACATCACCCGCTCGGTGCTGACGCAGATCATCGTGGAGGAGGAAAGCAAGGGGCAGAATCTTCTGCCGATTCCCTTCCTGCGCCAGCTCATCGGTTTCTACGGCGACAACATGCAGTGGATGGTGCCGCGGTACCTGGAATATTCCATGCAGTCGTTCGCCCGCAACCAGGAGCAGATGCGCGACTATTTCCAGAATACGCTGGGCGGCATGTTCCCGTTCGGCCGCCTGGAGGAAATGGGCAAGCAGAACCTCGCCATGTTCGAGCGGACGATGCGCATGTTCGCTCCCTTCGGCCCCCACGAGGAGGGTGGCGAGATCCACCCCGCACACCCGGCCCAGGCCGCCAGCACCAAGCTGCAGGCCGACCATTCGCTGGACGAGTTGCAGAAGCGGGTGGACGATCTGCAGAAGCAGATCGCCAGCATCACCAAGACCGGCACTAAGAAGGACTGAGCGTCGGAACGGCGATGTGAAATAAGGGCGTGAAATAAGGGCGGGGATTTGCCCGCCCTTCCTGTTTGCAGCCTCCGCCCCTTTCTCCCGCTGAGGAAAAAGGACATCAGCCTCTGAACAGGTGCGGCACCACCGCGGCGTCCGGCCCTACCAGGGGGCTCGCCGCCTCGCGCACCGTCATGCCCAGGCACTTGTCGCCGACAATCCAGGCGTCGAGCACGGCGTGCGCGCCATCCTGCTCGAACCCCGGCGGGGTCTCCAGCCACAGCCAACCGCCGGGCTCGGCGACGGCGCCGCCCTCGGCCACCAGATGGCCGTGCTCGCCCATCCGGGTCGCCGCGTGGTCGAGGCCGAACAGGCTGCGCACCATCACCGCCTCCACCGGCCCAAGCCCGGAATCGTCAAGTGCCGCACGGCACAGGTTGGGGTGCCCGGGGTAGAGGCGCCAGAGCACCGCCAGCAGCCCATGGTTCGACGCCGCCCAGCACCATGCCGGCTCCAACACACCCATGCCGGCGGAGCGAAGGCGCTGCACGAAGGCATCGCCGGCCAGCCCCTCCCACGGGTAAAGCTTGGCCAGCCACGAGATCGGCTCGCCCGCGTGGTCGCGGAAGCGCCCGTCCTGCCAGCCGATGTCCTGCAGCGGCAGCAGGACCGTCTCGATCCCCGCCTCGGCGGCGGTGGCCGCGAGATAGATCAACTCGCCCTCGCGCATCGGATCGGGCGTGGCACAGGCGAGGTGCAGGCGCTCGCGGCCGGGCACCCCCTGCGCCAGCTCTTCCCAGCGTTCGACCAGCGCCTCGTGAAGGCCGTTGAACTGGCCGGCATCGGCGGCCAGCGCCTCCTGCCAGTTGCGCTGCACCAGCGCGGCGGCGAACAGGCCCGGCGCCACGTCGTAATTACAGGCCAGCAGCTTGATGGAATCGCGCCCGTCGTAGGCCAGGGTCAGCCGCCCGGCCAGATGCCCGGCGCGCCCGTTGATACCGCCGGGACGCCAATAGTCGTTCCACGAGGCGTCGGCCAGCCGCGCCGCCTCGCCGCGCAGGCCGAGTTCACCGAGCAGCTTGTTCTCGACGGCGGCGCGCAGCCCCTCGCGGACCATGCCGTGCAGTTCGTCGGCGACGCTCTCGATCAGGTCGATCTGCTGGGCGGAGAATTCATAGCGCACATCCTCCCGCCACAGCGCCGCGGCCGGGGCGGCCGCCATGCCGTAGGGATACTTGCGCAAACCGGGCCGCCAATCGGCCCGGCCGGTCGCCTTCACTCTGCGCATCGCCGCATTCGTCCGTTCCTGGAGGCGCCCCTGGGGATTACCAGCTAACCGGCCCGGCGCCGCTCCGTCGCGGGGCGGGCGGACGCGCGATGGTGGCAGTGCGGAACGGCGGCATGATGCAGGCTCGGGCTCCCAGGAATGGCGGTCGACGCGCATGATGGCCGCGGCAACCCTCCCTGCACAAGCGGCTTGCGGACATAGGAGCCTGCTCAATCGTATAGGCTCAGCCGCAACTGGCGCCACCCAACGCGCAGAAGCGGCTGCAATGCGGGTGGCTGAGCCAGATGCGCCGGCGCTCCCCGTCCAACGCCCGGGCCAGCGTGGCGCCGCAATCGAAGCGCGGGTCGTGCGGCAGCAGCGAGCAGGCCGC
>JAEYOB010000668.1 GCA_023412175.1 Pseudomonadota bacterium
CAACCGTCGTCTTTGGCCCTGCCTCCTGCCGTGGGCATCCTCTGAGCTTCAGCGTCTGGGCGGAACCAGGGACGGTGACGCATACCCAAAAGCCTTGACTGCGAACATGAGAGCAGGCTGCTGAAAAACGCCCTTTCCGGCGCGGCATGTTTGTGATTCGCTGCCCTTGTGGTGGTCGGGCGAGGTCACGGGGATGCGCGGACGGCAGTCGCATCAAGGCGCCGCCGGCGCGGGACCGGCGCCGTCATCCCGCAGCCCTCCTGTCAGAAGCCCTGCGCCTGGTGGACTGGGCCGCTTACCCCGCAACGCCATTGAGCGCCTGATCAACCGTCTTAAGCACGCGCCGTTCTACCGCACCCGTTCCGCCCGGAAGATCTGGCGCGGGTTGACCAGCTCGTCCTGCGCCGGGATCAGCGCCAGTTCGCGCGTGCCCAGGCTGCGGGTCTCCTGAAACACCGCGTAGATGGCGGAGGCGGCCTGCTCCAACGCGTGCGCCGAATCGCGCGCCGTCAGGTAATGCGCCAGGAACAGCGCGGCCACCGCGTCGCCGGCCCCGTTCGGCGGCGGGTCGAGCGGCAGGCGCGGCGTGCTGACCACCCAGCTCCCCTCGGCGGAGTCGGCCAGCATCTCGATCCGGTCGGCGGGGGCATCGGTGCGCGTCAGGCTGGTGAGCAGCACCAGCTTCGGCCCGGTCGCGCGCAGCGCGGCGGCGGCCTCCAGCGCGTCGGCCATGCTGCGCACCGTGCGGCCGGTCAGGTATTCCAGTTCGAACTGGTTGGGCGTGACGATGTCGGCGGCGGGCACCGCGTGCGCCTTCATGAACTCGGGGATGCCCGGCCGCACGAAGCAGCCGCGCCCGACGTCGCCCATCACCGGATCGCAGCAGTAGACCGCGTCCGGGTTGGCCGCCTTGATGCGCGCCGCGGCCCCCACGACCACCTGCCCCAGCGCCGCGTCACCCATGTAGCCGGACAGCAGTGCGTGGCAGGACGGCAGCACGCCGCGGGCGGCGATGCCGTCGAGGATCTCGGCGATGTGCTCGGGCGAGAAGACCTGCCCGGACCAGGCGCCGTAGCCGGTGTGGTTGGAGAACTGCACGGTGTTCACCGCCACCGCGTCCAGGCCCAGGCGTTGCAGCGGGAACACCGCGGCGCGGTTGCCGACGTAGCCGTAGGCGACGTGCGACTGAATGGAGATCACCGTCTTCATGGCGGCAAAGCCTAAGACATCGGCCCGTCGTGCGCCACGGTCTTCTATCGGCTTTGCTTGCTTTGATTGTTCGCCGTATGGACACCCGGCGTTCCCTGCGGGTAAGCAGGGATCCAACGACATCAGGGAGAACCGCCATGGCCATGACCGCCCGCCCGCGCCGCAGCGTGCTCTACATGCCGGGTTCCAACGCCCGCGCGCTGGAGAAGGGGCGCACGCTGCCGGCCGACGGCCTGATCCTCGACCTGGAAGACGCCGTGGCGCCCGACGCCAAGGCCGATGCGCGCGCCACCATCGCGGCGGCCCTCGCGGCCGGCGGCTATGGCGGGCGCGAGCTGACCGTGCGCGTCAACAGCCTATCCACGCCGTGGGGCCACGAGGATCTGGCGATGGCCGCGACCAGCGGCGCCGACGCCGTGCTGCTGCCGAAGGTGGAGAGCGCCGACGCCGTCCGGCAGGCCGAGGCGGTGCTGCGCGCCGCCGGCGCGCCGGAGGCGCAGCGGATCTGGTGCATGATGGAAACCCCCATGGGCATGCTGAACGCAAGGGAGATCGCCGGCGCCTCGGCGAAGCTGGGCGGGCTGGTCATGGGCACCTCCGACCTCGCCAAGGACCTGCACGCGGCGCACACCCGCGACCGGCTGCCGATGATCACCAGCCTGGGGCTGTGCCTGCTGGCGGCGCGGGCCTATGGCCTGGCGATCCTCGACGGCGTGCATCTCGACCTCGCCGACGACGAGGGGTTCGCGCAGTCCTGCCGGCAGGGCCGCGATCTCGGCTTCGACGGCAAGACGCTGATCCACCCGAAGACCATCGCCGCGTGCAACGAGGCCTTCGCGCCCGGCCCCGAGGAGATCGCCTTCTCCCGCCGCATCATCGCCGCCCACGCCGAGGCGGCGGCGGCCGGCAAGGGCGTGGTGGTGGTGGACGGCAAGCTGGTCGAGAACCTGCACGTCGAGAACGCCCGCCGCCTCGTGGCGCTGGCCGAGGCCATCGCGGCGCTGGAGGACGGAGCAACCTGACCGAGTGCCGGAATCCGTCAAGTCGCCTGGAACCAACCCTGCCCCTGCCCGGTTTGTGGCCTGAAGGCAGAGTTGGAGGTTTCACGATGGCTTCGAAGGACGGCGGGCGGACATCGAACCGCGGTTTCGCTTCCATGGACCGTGACCGGCAGCGCCAGATCGCCAGCAAAGGCGGGGAAAGCGTGCCGGCCGACAAGCGCAGCTTCTCGAAAAACCCGGAACTCGCCGCCGAGGCGGGGCGCAAGGGGGGGCGCAGCGTGCCGGCACAGGCCCGCAGCTTCTCCAAGAACCCGTCGCTCGCCGCGGAAGCCGGGCGCAAGGGTGGCCAAGCCAGCCACGGCGGCCGGGGCGCCCGCGTGGAAGCAGGAGGCGACTAGGGCATCGCCTGCTGCCCCCTCCCCAGCCTTCCCCCATGCCGCGGGCGTGGGTTGGGGAAGGGGCAGCGGGCGGCCAACAAAAAGCCCCCTCTCCGCCGGAGAGGGGGCTCTTCCTTGCGGAAAGGCCGGCGCGTTACGACGCCAGCTTGTCCAGTTCGCGCAGGATCGAGTCGCCCATCACCGTGGTCGAGCAGCGGGCCATGCCCGGCGCCATGATGTCGGCGGTGCGCATGCCGCCGGACAGCACGTTCTGCACGGCCTTCTCCAGCAGCTTCGCGTCCTCGTCCAGGTTGAACGAGTAGCGCAGCGCCATGGCGAACGACAGCAGCGTCGCGCACGGGTTGGCGAGGTCCTTGCCGGCGATGTCCGGGGCCGAGCCGTGCACCGGCTCGTACAGGGCCTTGCGGTTGCCCTGCGCGTCGGTGGCGCCCAGCGAGGCCGAGGGCAGCATGCCCAGCGAGCCGGTCATCATCGCTGCCTCGTCCGACAGGATGTCGCCGAACAGGTTGTCGGTGACGATCACGTCGAACTGCTTCGGGTTCTTCAGAAGCTGCATGGCGCCGTTGTCGGCGTACATGTGCTCCAGCGCGACGTCCGAGTACTGTTCCTGGTGCAGCCTGGTCACTTCCTGCCGCCACAGCAGGCCGGACTCCATGACGTTGGCCTTCTCCATGGAGTGGACCTTGTTGTTGCGCTTGCGCGCCAGCTCGAAGGCCACGGCCGCCACGCGGCGGATCTCGGAGGTCGTGTAGACCTGGGTGTTGATGCCGCGGCGCTCGCCGTTGCCCAGATCCTCGATGCCGCGCGGCTCGCCGAAGTACACGCCGCCGGTCAGCTCGCGGACGATCATGATGTCGAGGCCCTTGATGACCTCGGTCTTCAGGGTCGAGGCGTCGACCAGCGCGTCGAACACCACCGCCGGGCGCAGGTTGGCGAACAGGCCCAGCTCCTTGCGGAGCTTCAGCAGGCCGGCTTCCGGACGCTTCATGTAGTCGGTGGGGTTATCCCACTTCGGGCCGCCGACCGCGCCCAGCATCACCGCGTCCGCCGCCAGCGCGTCGGCCAGCGTCGCGTCCGACAGCGGCACGCCGTGGGCGTCGATGGCCGCGCCGCCGACCAGCCCCTCGGTCACCTCGAAGGTGATCTTGCGCTTGCGGTCCATCCAGTCGATGACCCGGCGCACCTGACGCATCACCTCGGGGCCGATGCCGTCACCGGGCAGGAAAAGGAGCTTCTTGTTGGCGGGCATCGGTGCTCTCCGCAGTCTGGTGGTGCCGTTGGTTTTTATCTTGTACGGACGGCGCCTGATGGAAGCCGTCAGGCGCCCTCGGTGTTACAGGGCAAGCCAGGGCTGGCTGCCGCGAACCTTGCCTTCGAAGGCGTCGATCGCCGACACCTGCTGCAGCGTCAGGCCGATGTCGTCCAGCCCGTTGAGCAGGCAATGCTTGCGGAACGGGTCCAGTTCGAAGGCGATCGTGCCGCCGTCCGGGCCGGTGATCTCCTGCTTCTCAAGATCGACGGTGACCACCGCGTTGGCGCCGCGCGAGGCGTCGTCCAGCAGCAGGTCGACCTGCTCCTTCGGCAGCTTGATCGGCAGGATGCCGTTCTTGAAGCAGTTGTTGTAGAAGATGTCGGCGAAGCTGGGCGCGATGATGCAGCGGATGCCGAAGTCGGCCAGCGCCCACGGCGCGTGCTCGCGGGACGAACCGCAGCCGAAATTGTCCCCCGCCACCAGGATTTTGGCGCTGCGGTAGGCCGGCTTGTTGAGGACGAAGCCGTCGACCTCCTTGCCGTCGGGCGTGTAGCGCATCTCGTCGAAGAGATGCTTGCCCAGCCCGGTCCGCTTGATCGTCTTCAGGAACTGCTTGGGGATGATCATATCGGTGTCGATGTTGATCATCGGCATCGGTGCGGCAACGCCGGTGAGAACCGTGAACTTTTCCATAGCCAAAACCCATCGCGCGCGTGGCCGGCCGGAGACGCCGGCAAGAGCCCGGTGAATAGCAGACCATCGACCGCGACGCCAGAGGTAGGTGCTCCCATTCCGGTGCAACGCCACCGCCGCGAACATACGCATCCGTATGGAAAACCATTGCCGGGCGTGCGCACCGCGGGTACGCTTCGCCTGCGAACAAATAAGGGAGGGACTCGATGACGGGTACGCTGACCTACCGCGGCACCGTCCAGCGCTGGCACTGCGACCACATGGATCACATGAACGTCATGTGGTACGTTGGCAAGTTCGACGAGGCGACCTGGAACCTGTTCGCCGGGCTGGGCATCACCGCCGCCTACCTGAGCCGGGACAACGGCATGGCCGCCGTGCAGCAGAACATCGCCTACAAGCGGGAGTTGATGGTCGGCGACGTGGTGACGGTGACCAGCCGCGTGCTGGAAATCCGCGAGAAGTTGATCCGCTTCGAGCACGAGATGCGCAATGGCGCGACCGGCGAGGTGGCCGCGGTGTGCGAACTGACGGCCCTGCACACCGACCGCGCGACGCGCAGATCCTGCCCGTTCCCGCCGGCGATCCGCGCGGCGGCGGAAGCGGCGCTGGCGGAGGGGGCATCGGCGGAGGGAGCCGGGGCGACGGCCTGAGCGGCTCTGCGACGGCATCACGCAGGGCACAACCGGAACGCGCGTGATAGACGCGGGGGACATCCCATCCGAAGTGTCCCATGGCCGATCCGCGCCCTCTCATTCCCCGCCGTGCACTGTTCGCGGATGCCGACCGCTGCAATGTCCGCCTGTCACCGGACGGCCGCCGCATCGCTTGGCTGGCCCCGCTGGACGG
>JAEYOB010000746.1 GCA_023412175.1 Pseudomonadota bacterium
CTGGCCAGCCGCACCTTCAAGCCGGGCGAATACCTCTCCGGGGAGCTGGCCGGCCAGCGCCAGATGCCCTCGCAGATCCCCATCCACATCGCCCTGGACATCCTCGACCCCGGCACCCGCGCGGTCAGCTACAGCCTGGCCTTCCACTCGCCGGAGTAGCTCAGCCGGCTGCCGTGGCCCTCGCCGCCCGCCGCTCATCATCCGGACATGACAGGCCGACCGTCGGCCATAAGCGGGTGACTGTTCAGATTTTGTTCAACGCATGCTTTAACCTGCCATGCAGAGCGGGTATTATGCACACCCTTTTTTACACCCCCGATCGACCTAACAAGCAGGCTCCAGGCAGGGAATCTTCATGTCAGCGGTACGCATCGGTCCTTACCAACTTCCGAATCGCCTGATCCTCGCGCCCATGGCCGGCGTGACCGATCAGCCGTTCCGCCAGCTGTGCCGCCGCCTGGGCGCCGGCCTGGTGGTCTCGGAAATGGTCACCAGCGACGTGCGCCTGTGGAACAGCCGCAAGTCGCGCCTGCGCCTGCAGCATGACGGCGACCCCGAGCCACGTTCGGTACAGATCGCCGGCGGCGACCCGCAGATGCTCGCCGAAGCGGCCCGGCGCAACGTCGAACTGGGCGCGCAGATCATCGACATCAACATGGGCTGTCCGGCGAAGAAGGTCTGCAACAAGGCCGCCGGCTCGGCCCTGATGAAGGACCAGCCCCTGGTGAGGCAGATTCTCGAAGCCGTGGTGGCCGCGGTGGATGTGCCGGTGACGCTGAAGATCCGCACCGGCTGGGACAGACAGAACAAAAACGGGCTGGAAGTGGCGCGCATCGCCGAACAGTCCGGCATCGCCGCGCTGGCCGTGCACGGGCGTACCCGCGCCGACCTTTACAACGGCGCCGCCGAGTACGAGACCATCGCCCGCATCAAGCAGGCCGTGTCGATTCCGGTATTCGCCAACGGCGATATCGATTCGCCGGAAAAGGCCCGCCAGGTGCTCGCCGACACCGGCGCCGATGCGCTGCTGATCGGGCGTGCGGCACAGGGCAGGCCGTGGATCTTTCGCGAGATCGACCACTTCCTCGCCACCGGCGAGCAACTGCCGGCGCCGCCGCTGGACGAGATCGAACGGATACTGCTCGATCACCTGGACGCCCTGCACGCCTTCTACGGCGAGGTCATGGGCCCGCGCATCGCGCGCAAGCACGTCAACTGGTATCTCGCAACACAACCGGGGGCACGGGAATACCGTAGCCGATTCAATCGTTTGGAAAGCAGGGACGCGCAATGCGCCAGCGTTCGAGCCTTCTTCGAGGAGCGCCGAACCAGCCCTGACGCTGGGGAAACAGGGGTGGCCGCATGACGCTATTGAACGAAACACTGGCTATTGGAACCACATCCGTGAGCGACAACCTGAACCTCAAACAGCACCTGAACACGCCGAGCGAAGCGGGCCAGACCCTGCGCGCCAGTGTCGAGCAGGCGCTGCACAACTACTTCGCCCATCTCGAAGGGGCCGATGTCACGGACGTGTACAACCTGGTGCTCTCCGAAGTCGAGGCGCCCCTGCTGGAAACCGTGATGAACTACGTCAAGGGCAACCAGACCCGGGCCTCGGAACTGCTGGGCCTGAATCGCGGCACCCTGCGCAAGAAACTCAAGCAGTACGACCTTCTTTAAAAAGCCGCTGGAGGCTCAGGCTGGAGGCTGAACGCGCAACCGTCGCCCGGCTTCCAGCTTCCAGCGTTGTCCACTCCCGATGGAAGCCCTTATGACCGATCATTCCCTCCGCCTTCCCGTCCGCCGCGCGCTGATCAGCGTGTCCGACAAGACCGGCGTCGTCGAATTCGCCCGTGAACTCGCCGCCCTCGGCGTGGAAATCCTCTCCACCGGTGGCACCTTCAAGCTGCTGCGCGAGAACGACATCGCCGCCGTGGAAGTGGCCGACTACACCGGCTTCCCGGAAATGATGGATGGTCGCGTCAAGACCCTGCACCCGAAGATCCACGGCGGCATCCTAGGTCGCCGTGACCTCGACGGTGCAGTGATGAACGAACACGGGATCAACCCCATCGACCTGGTGGCGGTCAACCTCTACCCCTTCGCCGCCACCGTAGCCAAGCCCGGCTGCACGCTGCCGGACGCCATCGAGAACATCGACATCGGCGGCCCGACCATGGTCCGCAGCGCGGCGAAGAACCACAAGGACGTCGCCATCGTGGTCAACGCCGGCGACTACGCCGACGTCATCGATAACCTGCGCAACGGCGGTCTGACCCACGCCCAGCGCTTCGACCTGGCGCTCAAGGCCTTCGAGCACACCGCCTCCTACGACGGCATGATCGCCAACTACCTGGGCACCATCGACCAGGCCGCCGAGACGCTCTCCACCGACAACCGCGCGCAGCTGCCACGCACCTTCACCACCCAGTTCGTCAAGGCGCAGGACATGCGCTACGGCGAGAACCCGCACCAGATCGCCGCCTTCTACGTCGAGCACGCCGACGAGGCCTGCGTCGCCACCGCGCGCCAGCTGCAGGGCAAGGAGCTGTCGTTCAACAACGTCGCCGACACCGACGCCGCGCTGGAATGCGTGAAGAGCTTCACCAAGCCGGCCTGCGTCATCGTCAAGCACGCCAACCCCTGCGGCGTAGCCGTGGTGCCGGAAGCCGAAGGCGGCATCCGCAAGGCTTATGACCTGGCCTATGCCACCGACAGCGAATCTGCGTTTGGCGGCATCATCGCCTTCAACCGCGAGCTGGACGGCGACACCGCCCGCGCCATCGTCGAGCGCCAGTTCGTCGAAGTGATCATCGCGCCGTCTGTCAGCGGCGAGGCCCGTGAAGTGGTCGCCGCCAAAGCCAACGTGCGCCTGCTCGAATGCGGCCATTGGCCGGCCGAGCGCGCCCCGGGTTGGGACTTCAAGCGCGTCAACGGTGGCCTGCTGGTGCAGAGCCGCGATATCGGCATGATCACCGCCGATGACCTCAAGGTGGTCACCCGCCGCGCCCCCACCGAGCAGGAAATCCACGACCTGGTGTTTGCCTGGAAAGTCGCCAAGTTCGTCAAGTCCAACGCCATCGTCTATGCGAAGAACCGCCAGACCGTGGGCGTCGGCGCCGGCCAGATGAGCCGCGTCAACTCCGCGCGCATCGCCGCGATCAAGGCCGAGCACGCCGGGCTGCAGGTCCAGGGCGCGGTGATGGCCTCGGACGCCTTCTTCCCGTTCCGCGACGGCATCGACAACGCCGCCAATGCCGGCATCAGCGCGGTGATCCAGCCCGGCGGCTCGATGCGCGACGAGGAAGTCATCGCCGCCGCCGACGAAGCGGGTATCGCGATGGTATTCACCGGCATGCGCCACTTTAGACACTAAACCCGGCCGCACTGGAACCGGCATCTGCGTCGTTGCCCCGGCCCCCGCCAATGCTCATTGCCAACAGGCAACTGCGCTTGTCGGGGTCTAGGGCGCCTAGCATCTACCGGCCCCATTGCGACCTCGTGCCGAGTCGCCTGTTTTTGTAGGGTGGATAACGCTTTGTTTATCCACCATGCGGGCCACAGGCCCGCCCCCAATGGGAGAGAGAAATGAACGTACTGATCATCGGCAGCGGTGGGCGTGAACATGCGCTGGCCTGGAAGGTCGCGCAGGATCCACGCGTGGAGAAGGTCTTCGTCGCGCCGGGCAACGCCG
>JAEYOB010000776.1 GCA_023412175.1 Pseudomonadota bacterium
GGACAGCATCGCGCCGCGCCAGTGGGAGAACGGGCCGGACCTGTGGGCAGCGCGCTATCTCTGGCCGCGCGCCGAATCGCACAAGTACGCGCGCGGCCATGCGGTGGTGTTGGGTGGCGCGCGGATGACCGGAGCCGGGCGGCTGGCCGCTCGGGCGGCGCTGCGCGCCGGGGCCGGGCTGGTCACCGTGGCCTGCCCGCCGGAAGCCTTCGCGCTCTACCCCGCGGCCTCGCCCAGCCTCATCGTCGATCCGCTGGCCGACGACCAGGATTTTGCGGCGCTGCTTGCGGACCCGCGCAAGAACGCCGTCCTGCTCGGCCCCGGCGCCGGGGTGGGGGAGCACAGCCGCGCCCGCGTGCTGGTGACGCTCGATGCCGGCAAGGCGTGCGTGCTGGACGCCGACGCGCTGACCTCCTTCGCCGGGGCGCCCGGCGACCTGCTCGGCCGGCTGGGCGAGCGGAGCGTGCTGACGCCGCACGAGGGGGAGTTCGTGCGCCTCTTCGACGCCAGGGGCGACAAGATGAGCCGCGCCCGCGCCGCCGCGGCGCGCTGCGGTGCGGTGGTGCTGCTGAAGGGGGCGGACACGGTGATCGCCGCACCGGACGGGCGTGCCGTCCTCAACGGCAGCGCGCCGCCCGATCTGGCGACCGCGGGGGCGGGGGACGTGCTGGCCGGGATGATCCTCGGGCTTCTGGCGCAGGGCATGGATGGTTTTGATGCCGCTTGCGCCGCGGCGTGGCTGCACGGTGAGGCGGCGGCCGGGTTCGGTCCCGGCCTGATCGCCGAGGACCTGCCCGATGCGTTGCCCGCCGTGCTGCGGCGGTTGAAGACGATGTAGGTCCGTCCTACCGCAGATCCCAGCGCCGCGGCGGCATGCGGCGCCAGGCGGCGCCGGTCGGGCGCCGGTCGTGGGGCAGGGATCCGCCGAACCGGGCCGGAACCTCGTGCACCGGCAGAGCGTCGGTGTCCGGCCCGTCTTCGGCATCGAGTGCGGCCGGCTGAGTCTCGCGGCTGTCCATCTCGGCGATCCATGCGGCGGTCTCCGCCAGGACGACGGCGATCTTCGCGGCCTCCGCGGCGTTGCCCTCCGACCGCCTTTCCGCCTCGATCATGCGCAGCAGACGGCGGCGGCCCAGCGGCCCCGTCATCAACTCGCGCAGCAGCAGCGACGCCGCGCCGGGCGGCAGCGTCTGGCTGCGCGCGACCAGCGCCACCTGGTCGGCGAGCAGGGCGGTGATCGAGAAGGCGGTCGGATCGGTCTGCAAGGCCACGGGAAACTCCTTTGCCGCGTCCTGTCTCCAGGCGGTCAGGCGGCTTCGTCGAACGGGCGGGTGCGCCGATTGCGGCGGACGGTCTCAAGGACGGCCAGGACGTCGGCCCGTGTGACGCCGTCGCGGGTCATCAGCAGATCCATGATCGGATCGTCGAGCAGGCGCTCGACCATGCTGCCGGGATTGGCCATGCTGCCGGGTTTGGCGTGGCGGGCCTTCTTGAACGGAATGGCGAACGGCATGGCTTGTCCTCCTGGATCGGTTGCACCGGCCGTGACCGGACCTGCACCATGCCCCACCTCGGTTGCGGAGCGGTTGGAGCAATTTTGTGGTGTGTTCTATCTATCTGCTCCAGTCTTGTGTCGCCGCGCTGCGGCTTATGGGCTAATACCGAAAGTATTCCCATCCAGCGCGCGCCGACGATGGCGGCCATCGCTGTTCTGAAGTGTGAGGAAATATTTCTGTCATCTACTCCGTTCGGGCCGAATCGGCGGGACGGGGTAGCGAACATCTGAGCGATAATGTCGCCCAGGAGCGGGTGTGCGACAATTCTGTAATGCGGACTAGGACCGACCTGGACTCCCGGGGGCGTCGTCACTGACCTACGGCCGGGCTTGGCGCACGCCGCTCGGCCTTTCGGTCGAGGGCTGCCCCGAGGGGCTAGGACGCGCTGGACGCTTGTGCCGGCGGCCATCTCGCTTCAGAATCAAATTATCATGAGCGACACCAATGCGACCATCGTGCCCACGGCCGCTCCTGCCGCCGATGTGGCCGCTCCGCAGCCCGGTCTGTTCGACCGGGCGTTGGAAAACCTGCGTTCCCGCTGGCGCGACATCGCCGCCTCCGCCCGCGAGGCGGTGGGCGCCGCGCCGCGCCCGCACCTGCCGCGCGAGGACGCCGAACGGCTGAAGGCGCAGATGCAGGCCTGCCTGGAGGCGCGCGGCGGCGAGGTGTCGGCGCGCGCCCGCGCAGCCCAGCTCGGCCGCACCTATCTGGCGCTCGACCCGCAGGGGCGGCGCAACTTCCTGGGCATTCTGGCGCGCGACTTCGACGTGGACCGCGGGGCGGTGGACGCCGCGGTGGACGCCTTCCACGCCGCTCCCGACCCGGCCGCCCGCAGCCGCGCCGAACGCGCGTTGCGCCGGGCGCTGGAGCCGCCGCGCCTGACCCTGCTGACGCAGTTCAACGCCCTGCCGGAGGGGGTGAAGTTCCTGGTCGACCTGCGCGCCGAACTGCTGGAGATGGCCGCCGGCGTGCCCGAGTTGCGGGCGCTGGAGGACGACCTGAAGAACCTGCTGCGCGGCTGGTTCGACGTCGGCTTCCTGGAGATGCGGCGAATCACCTGGGACAGCCCGGCCTCGCTGCTGGAGAAGCTGATCAAGTACGAGGCGGTGCACGAGATCCGCGGCTGGCAGGACCTCAAGGACCGGCTTGATTCGGACCGCCGCTGCTTCGCCTTCTTCCACCCGCGCATGCCCGACGAGCCGTTGATCTTCGTCGAGGTGGCGCTGGTCGAGGGCATGTCCGACACCGTGCAGGCGCTGCTCGACCCGTCGGCGCCGGTCTGCGACCCGAAGTCGGCGGACAGCGCCATCTTCTACTCCATCTCCAACGCGCAGAAGGGGCTGGCCGGGATCAGCTTCGGCAACTTCCTGATCAAGCGCGTGGCCGATGGGCTCGCCTCCGAGTTCCCGAACCTGAAGACCTTCGCCACGCTGTCGCCGATTCCCGGCTTCCGCCGCTGGCTGGACCTGGAACTGGCGCGCCGCGGCGACACGCTGCTGGCGTCGGGCGAGCGTGAGAAGATCGCCGAGTGGCTGGACCTCGCCGAGGTGTCGATTCCCGGCCGCGGCGTGCTGGAAACCGCGCTGATCCGGGAGGGGTGGTTTGCCCACGAGGGCCTGGCCAAGGCTCTGCGGGCACCGCTGATGCGCCTGGGGGCGCAGTACCTGATGGACGCCAAGAGCGACGGCCGGGACGGCGGGCCGGCGCGGGCGCGCGACCCGGTCGCGCACTTCCACCTGTCCAACGGCGCCCGGATGGAGCGGCTGAACTGGATGGCCGACCGTTCGGAGAAGGGCCTCAAGCAGTCCTGCGGCATGATGATCAACTACCGCTACCGCCTGAGCGAGGTGGAGGCCAACCACGAAGCCTACACGGGCGAAGGCAGGGTCACCGCCTCCTCCGCCATGCGGGGGCTGCTGAAGGGCGCGCCGTAGGACCGGCGGCGGTCACCGCCCGGCCGGTTCCGCCTCCTCCTCGGGGGAGACGACCTCGAAGGCGGCGCGCAGGGCGTCGGGGATATCGCGCGGCTGGCCGCTGCGGAAATCGACGTGGACCCAGGTGGTCTCGGCCGTGGCGAGGGTCTGGCCGTCGCGGTCGCGGCGGAACAGGTACTTGCGCGGCGAGCTGCGCTGCCCGAATCCGGACACCCAGGTCAGCAGCGTGATCCCGTCGCCGAGAAGGGCCGGGCGCCGGTACTCGATGGCATGCGAGCGGACCACCCAGCCGGCGCCGGCCTCCAGGTAGCGCTCCAGCGGCCAGCCCTGGGCCGCCGAATGGGCGATCGCCACATCCTGCATCCAGGCCAGATACTTCAGATTGTTGACGTGCCGCAGCTCGTCGATGGCGTCCGGGGGAACGGTGAAGGTCTGGGCAAACACCCTGGGCATGGCGCACTCCTGCGGGGAACGGCTTACGTTAACGTCAGGCCGACCGCCGTCAACCTTCAGCGGCGCGGTGCGGCCGACAGCGCGTACGACCATTTTGTGTGTTTGCTCGGAGTCCGTTGTGCTATAGACCGATCCAGCCCGGCGGACGGGGCGAGGGGGGATCCCCTGGCCGCGGCCGCCATTGCCGTTGCGGGCGTGGCGGAACTGGTAGACGCGCCGGATTTAGGTTCCGGTGACTTCGGTCGTGGGGGTTCGAGTCCCTTCGCCCGCACCACGGCAATATCCCTGAACCCGATCTTCCGAGACGCGGGTCCGGGCCGCCCGTACCCCGGGGCGCCGCCGGAACCGCACAACGAGACAGGCATTCGCTCCGATGCAGATTACCGAAACCAGCGCCGACGGCCTCAAGCGCGAATTCAAGGTCGTCATCTCCGCCCAGGACATCGCCACCAAGGTGGACGGCAAGCTCGAAGAGCTGCGTAAGACCGTGCAGCTCCCCGGCTTCCGCCCGGGCAAGGTGCCGGTTGCCGTGATCAAGCAGCGCTACGGCGGCAGCGTGATGCACGAGGTCCTGGAAGACGCCGTCTCCGACAGCTCGCGCCTGGCGCTGAGCGAGCGCGGCCTGCGTCCGGCCCTCCAGCCGAAGATCGACATCGAGAAGTTCGAGGAGAACGGCGACCTCGAGTACAAGATGGCCGTCGAGCTGCTGCCCGACGTCGAGCCGGGCGACCTCGCCGGCATCGAGGTCGAGCGCCTGGTCGCCGAGGTGGCCGACAAGGACGTGGACGAGGCGCTTGAGCGTCTGGCCCAGTCGCGCTCCTCGACCGAGCCGGTCACCGAGGACCGCCCGGCCGCCAACGGCGACACCGTGGTCATCGACTTCGCCGGCACCGTCGGCGGCGAGGCCCTGCCGGGCATGGACGCCAAGGACTTCAACCTCGAACTGGGCTCGAACCGCTTCGTCCCGGGCTTCGAGGAGCAGTTGGTCGGTGCCAAGGCCGGCAGCCACGTCACCGTGAACGTCAAGTTCCCCGAGGACTACCCGGCCGAGAAGCTGAAGGGCCAGGACACCGTCTTCGAGGTGGACGTCAAGGAGATCCGCCAGACCGTCCCCGGCAAGGTCGATGAGGACCTCGCCAAGGACTTCGGCATGGAGAGCCTGGAGAAGCTGAAGGAAGCCGTCCAGGACAAGCTGAAGCGCGACTACGCCGACGCCGCCCGCGTCAAGGTCAAGCGCCAGCTCCTCGACAAGCTGGCCGAGGGCCACAGCTTCGAGGTGCCGGCCGGCATGGTCGACATCGAGTTCGACGCCATCTGGCAGCGCCTCCAGCAGGAGATCCAGGCGGGCAACGCCGGCGAGGACGCAGACAAGTCCGAGGACGAGCTGAAGACCGAGTACCGCGCCATCGCCGAGCGCCGCGTGCGCCTGGGCCTGCTGCTGTCGGAAGTCGGCCGCCGCAACAACATCCAGGTCTCCCAGGACGAGATCAACCGCGCCCTCATCGCCGAGGCGCGCCGGTTCCCCGGCCAGGAGCGTCAGGTGTTCGAGTTCTTCAAGCAGAACCCGGGCGCCATGGAGAACCTGCGGGCGCCGATCTTCGAGGACAAGGTCGTCGACTACATCCTCGAGCTGGCCAAGGTCAGCGAGCGCACGGTTCCCGTCGAGGAACTGATGCGCGATCCGGACGAGGACGAGGCGCAGGCGGCCTGAGGCATGTTTCCTGAGAGGGCGGCCTTTCGGCCGCCCTTTTCTTCCCCTATATAGGGGTGAACGCCACGAGGCTCAGGGGGCTAGGGTAGCAACATGTATGACTTCGAGCCTAAGATGAATGCTCTGGTCCCGATGGTCATCGAACAGACCAACCGGGGTGAGCGCGCCTACGACATTTATTCGCGCCTTCTGAAGGAGCGAATCATCTTCCTGATCGGCGGGGTCAACGACGCCGTTGCCAGCCTGATCTGCTCGCAGTTGCTGTTCCTGGAGTCGGAGAACCCGAACAAGGACATTGCGCTGTACATCAATTCTCCGGGCGGCTACGTCTCGGCCGGTCTCGCCATCTACGACACCATGCAGTACATCCGTCCGCAGGTCTCGACGGTGTGCATGGGGCAGGCCGCGTCCATGGGCTCGCTGCTGCTGGCCGCCGGCGCGCCGGGCAAGCGCTTCTCGCTGCCCAACAGCCGCATCATGATCCACCAGCCCTCGGGCGGCGCCCAGGGGCAGGCCGCGGACATCGAGATCCAGGCGCAGGAGATCCTGAAGCTGCGCTCGCGCCTGAACGACATCTACGTCAAGCACACCGGCCAGCCGCTGGACGTGATCGAGCAGAACATGGAGCGCGACAAGTTCATGTCGCCCGAGGAGGCGAAGGCCTTCGGCCTCATCGACGAGGTGGTCGAGCGGCGGCCCGGCGGCGACGAAACCCGCTGAAATCGCCCAAACGATGTGTTGATCGCGCCGGCTCTCCTGTTGTTGACTGGACGGCGGGGGGGCGGCGCGATACGTTAGCCTTGTCACGGGCCGGTTTCGTGACAACCTGAGGAAAGGGCCGGCGTCGGGGGACATCGTTCGGTTGCGTGATCCGCTCACGCGATCGAGGGAGCTTCCGAGAGCATGACGGAGTACAGATGACCAAGTCCAGCAGCGGCGATTCGAAAAATACGCTCTACTGCTCGTTCTGCGGCAAGAGCCAGCACGAGGTCCGCAAGCTGATCGCCGGTCCGACGGTGTTCATCTGCGATGAGTGCGTCGAACTGTGCATGGACATCATTCGCGAGGAGAACAAGACGACCCTCGTGAAGTCCCGCGACGGGGTGCCGACGCCGCGCGACATCCACGCCGTGCTTGACGACTACGTGATCGGCCAGGACCACGCGAAGCGCGTGCTGTCGGTCGCGGTGCACAACCATTACAAGCGGCTGGCGCACGGCACCAAGCACAACGACGTCGAACTGGCGAAGTCGAACATCCTGCTGATCGGCCCGACGGGCTGCGGCAAGACGCTGCTGGCTCAGACGCTGGCGCGCATCATCGACGTGCCGTTCACCATGGCCGACGCCACCACGCTCACGGAAGCGGGCTACGTCGGCGAGGACGTCGAGAACATTATCCTCAAGCTGCTCCAGGCTGCCGACTACAACGTCGAGCGGGCGCAGCGCGGCATCGTCTACATCGACGAGGTCGACAAGATCTCCCGCAAGTCCGACAACCCGTCGATAACCCGCGACGTGTCGGGCGAGGGCGTGCAGCAGGCCCTGCTGAAGATCATGGAAGGCACCGTCGCCTCGGTGCCGCCGCAGGGCGGGCGGAAGCACCCGCAGCAGGAGTTCCTGCAGGTCGACACCACCAACATCCTCTTCATCTGCGGCGGCGCCTTCGCCGGCCTGGAGAAGATCATCGCCCAGCGCGGCAAGGGCACGTCCATCGGCTTCGGCGCCGACGTGCGCAGCCCGGAGGAGCGTTCGACCGGCGACATCCTGCACTCGGTCGAGCCGGAGGATCTGCTGAAGTTCGGCTTGATCCCCGAGTTCGTCGGCCGCCTGCCGGTGGTCGCCACCCTGTCCGATCTGGACGAGGTGGCGCTGGTGGAGATCCTCACCAAGCCGAAGAACGCCCTGGTCAAGCAGTACCAGCGCCTGTTCGAGATGGAGGACGTCCACCTGGAGTTCTCCGAGGACGCGTTGCGCAACATCGCCTGCAAGGCCATCGCCCGCAAGACGGGCGCCCGTGGCCTGCGCTCCATTATGGAGGCGATCCTGCTCGACCCGATGTTCGATCTCCCCGGCCTGACCGGCGTCGAGAGCATCGTCGTCAACGGCGAAGTGGTGGAGGGCCGGGCCAAGCCGCTCTACGTCCATTCCGACCGCCGCAGCGAGGCTCCGGGCGCCTGACGTTCGGACGTGAGCATAAGATCGAAGGGGAGGGGCGCCTGCGGGCGCCCCTTTTCGTTTGCGCGTGCCCGTCGCTGCCGGGTCCGTTGCCGCGTTGCGTAAGGGATTCCGCCCCCTCCGCCCTTGAAGGGGGCAGAGGCGTGTGCCACGTTAGACGGGTGCCGTAACAAGGCCCCGCGCTCATCCCGAGGTAGGGCCAGATCCAGGCCCATCCCGGGCTGGCGGCGTTCCCACCGAGAGGCCCTATTCAATGTTTGAAATTCCCCGTGGTGCCCTCTATCCGGTCCTGCCGCTGCGCGACATCGTGGTGTTTCCCCACATGATCGTGCCGCTGTTCGTGGGCCGCGAGAAGTCCGTGCGCGCGCTTGAGGACGTGATGAAGGATGACAAGCAGATCCTGCTCGTCACCCAGAAGAACGCTGCGCAGGACGATCCTACCCCGGCCGACATCTACAGCGTCGGCACCGTGGGCACCGTGCTGCAGTTGCTCAAGCTGCCCGACGGGACGGTCAAGGTTCTGGTCGAGGGCGGCCAGCGCGCCTCGATCACCAAATTCGCCGAGAACGAGGACTTCTTCCAGGCTTATGCCGACCTCGTGGATGAGAAGGTCGGGGAGCAGCAGGAGCTGGAGGCGCTGTCGCGCGCCGTGGTCTCCCAGTTCGAGCAGTACATCAAGCTCAACAAGAAGATCCCGCCCGAGGTGCTGGTCTCGATCAACCAGATCGAGGATTCCGGCAAGCTCGCCGACACCGTCGCCTCGCACCTCGCCCTGAAGATCCCCGAGAAGCAGCAGCTGCTGGAGACCGCCACCGTCTCCGAGCGCCTGGAACGGGTCTATGCCTTCATGGAAGGCGAGATCGGCGTGCTGCAGGTGGAAAAGCGCATCCGCAACCGCGTCAAGCGGCAAATGGAGAAGACCCAGCGCGAGTACTATCTGAACGAACAGCTCAAGGCGATCCAGAAGGAGCTGGGCGAGTCGGAGGACGGCCGCGACGAGTCGGCCGAGTTGGAAGAGAAGATCAACAAGACCCGCTTCACCAAGGAAGCCCGCGACAAGGCCCTGGCCGAGCTGAAGAAGCTCCGCTCCATGAGCCCGATGTCGGCCGAGGCCACGGTGGTCCGCAACTACCTGGACTGGATGCTGTCCATTCCATGGAAGAAGCGCACCAAGGTGAAGAAGGACATCAAGCTGGCGCAGAAGATTCTCGACGCCGACCACTACGGCCTGGAGAAGGTCAAGGAACGCATCCTCGAATACCTTGCCGTGCAGAACCGCATGAACAAGGTGAAGGGGCCGATCCTCTGCCTCGTCGGTCCGCCCGGCGTCGGCAAGACCTCGCTCGGCAAGTCGATCGCGCGCTCGACGGGGCGCAACTTCGTGCGCATGTCGCTGGGCGGCGTGCGGGACGAGGCGGAGGTGCGCGGCCACCGGCGCACCTACATCGGCTCCATGCCCGGCAAGGTCATCCAGGGCATGAAGAAGGCGAAGTCCTCCAACCCGCTGTTCCTGCTCGACGAGATCGACAAGCTGGGCGCCGACTGGCGGGGCGATCCGTCCTCGGCGCTGCTGGAGGTGCTGGACCCGGAGCAGAACTCCACCTTCAACGACCACTACCTTGAGGTCGACTACGACCTGTCGGACGTGATGTTCGTCTGCACGGCCAACACGCTGCGCCTGCCGCAGCCGCTGCTGGACCGCATGGAGGTGATCCGCGTCGCCGGCTACACCGAGGATGAGAAGGTCGAGATCTCCAAGCGCCATCTGCTGGACAAGCAGATCAAGGCGGCGGGGCTGAAGAAGGGCGAGTTCGCCATCTCCGACGACGCGATGAAGGACCTGATCCGCTACTACACGCGGGAAGCCGGCGTGCGCAACCTTGAGCGCGAGATCGCCAATCTGGCCCGCAAGGCGGTGAAGGAAATCCTGATGAAGGGCACCGAGAAGGTGTCCATCACCCGGCGCAACCTCGACAAGTACGCCGGCGTGCGCCGGTTCCACTTCGGCGAGGCGGAACTGGAGGATCTGGTCGGCGTCACCACCGGCCTCGCCTGGACCGAGGTGGGCGGCGAGCTGCTGTCCATCGAGGCGGTGTCGCTGCCCGGCAAGGGGCGTGTCACCACCACCGGCAAGCTCGGCGACGTCATGAAGGAATCGGTCCAGGCGGCCGAGTCCTACGTGAAGTCGCGAGCCGTCGCCTTCGGCATCAAGCCGACGCTCTTCGAGAAGAAGGACATCCACGTCCACGTTCCCGAGGGCGCGACCCCCAAGGACGGCCCGTCGGCCGGCGTGGCGATGATCACCTCGATCGTCTCCGTGCTGACCGGCATCGCGGTCCGCAAGGACGTGGCGATGACCGGCGAGATCACGCTGCGCGGCCGGGTGCTGCCGATCGGCGGCCTGAAGGAAAAGCTGCTTGCCGCACTGCGTGGCGGTCTGAAGAAGGTGCTGATCCCGAAGGACAACGAGAAGGATCTGGCCGACATTCCGGACAACGTGAAGCGTGGCCTGGAAATCATTCCGGTGAGTTCTGTGGACGACGTGCTGCGCAACGCCCTGGTCCGGGCGCTTGAGCCCATCGAGTGGACGGAGCCGGCGGAGCCCGTGGAGTCCGCCGCCAAGCCGCGCGACGGCGACGCCGGCGAGGTGCTTCGCCACTGAGCGGCATCTTGACCGCACCATAGGCCGAAACCGTTGCGAATCGGCGCTTTTTGACGCATCGGCCGCCCGTCGGC
>JAEYOB010000791.1 GCA_023412175.1 Pseudomonadota bacterium
GCGCCGTTGCGGGCGGTGAGCCGGCCGCCGTCGCGGCCGATGAGGGCGTTCAGCACGGTGTCGAACGCCGGGCGGAGTGGGGCGAGCCCCCGCCCGAGGCAGAGCAGCATCGGCCTCACTCCTTCTCGGAGACGTGCAGCGTGCAGTCGGCCGGGCCGGCGCGCAGCACGGCGATGTGCGTGTGCCGCTCCCGCAGTTCGTCGCCGATGGAGAGGTCGTAGTAGACCCCCTCGGGGAAATAGTGGTCGGCGGCGGTGGCGGTGACGCCCGCGTTCCCGGTGCGCACATAGACCGGGCCGGTGGCGTAGACGCTGACGACGCGGGTGTCCGGCGCGAAGGGGATGGCGTTGCGGGCGCTGACCGCGCCGGCCGCGATGGCGTGCGCGCCGCCGGGCTTCAGGCGCAGCGCGGGGATCACGTGGCGGTCGTCGTCACGGGGCATCAGGGTGGACATGGGCTCACTCCGCGGAGGGCAAGGGGGGAACGGGAAGGGCAAAACGAAAAGCGCCCGCGCGGCAGGGAAGCTGGCGGGCGCAAGGGTGGTGTTGGCGAACTGGAATATTGTCCTATTTTGGCGTGTTGTCAAGGACATGTGTCCGGAGGGGTGACGCCCCCGACAAGCTGTTGCATAGTGCCGGCCGGCCGAAAGGGGGGCGAAGCGGTGCAGCGACGGACGTTTCTGAAGGCGGCGGCGGCGGGCGCGGTGAGCATGCGGGCCGGGTCAGCCCTGGCGCGGGTGCCGGAAGCGGCGCGCTTCCCGGACGGATTCCTGTGGGGCTGCTCGACCGCGTCCTACCAGATCGACGGTGCGGCGGACGCCGACGGGCGCAGCCCGAGCGTGTGGGACACCTTCAGCCGCACGCCTGGCAAGGTCCTGAACGGCGACACCGGCGACGTCGCCTGCGACCACTACCACCGCTGGCCGGAGGACGTGGAGCTGATGGCGCGTGCCGGCATGCGCGCCTACCGCTTCTCGGTGGCGTGGCCGCGCGTGCTGCCGGGCGGCGTCGGGCCGGTCAATCCGAAGGGGCTGGACTTCTATGACCGGCTGGTGGACGGGCTGCTGCGCGCCGGCATCGAGCCGTGGCCGTGCCTCTATCACTGGGACCTGCCGCAGACCCTGCAGGACAAGGGCGGCTGGACCAACCGCGACATCGCCGGCTGGTTCGCGGATTACGCCCAGGTGGTGGCCGGGCGGCTCGGCGACCGGGTGACGAACTGGGTGATGCTGAACGAGCCCTCGGTGGTCGCCATCTTCGGGCACGGCATGGGCAGCCACGCGCCGGGGCTGACCGGGCGCGCCAATTGCGTGGCGGCGCTGCACCACCAGAATCTGGCGCAGGGGACGGCGCTGCAGGCGTTGCGTGCGGCGGGACGGGATTGGAAGCTCGGCACGGTGCTCAGCCTCCAGCCGGTGCGGCCGGCGGGCGGGCTGGAGGCCAACCGGTCGGCGGCGGCGCTGTGGGACGCGGTGTGGAACCGCTCCTGCCTCGACCCGCTGTTCCACGGCCGCTACCCGGAGCTGCTGGCGAAGGACTTTGAGCCGCTGGTCAGGCCCGGCGACCTGGAGGCAATCCGCCAGCCTGTCGATTTCCTGGGGATCAACTATTACAGCCGCATGCACCAGCAGCCCGATCCCGGCGGCCTGTTCGGCACCGGCTTCGGCCCGGCGCCGCAGGGCGTCCGGCTGACCGGAATGAACTGGCCGGTGGAGCCCGACGGTCTGGCCGAGCAGTTGCTGGAGCTGCGCGACCGTTACGGCAACCCTCCCGTCTACCTGACCGAGAACGGCGCCGATTACCCTGAACGGCTCGGGGCGGCGGGAACGGTTGAGGACGGCGAGCGCATCGTCTTCATCCGCGAGCATCTGCTGGCCGGGCACGCGGCGTTGCGCCAGGGGGCCAACCTCAAGGGCTGGTTCGTGTGGACGCTGCTCGACAATTTCGAGTGGGCAGAGGGGTACAGCCGCCGCTTCGGCCTCGTCCAGGTCGACCGGCAGACCATGACGCGCACGCCCAAGGCCAGCTATCACTGGTACGCCGACGCGATCCGGCGGAACGGGGTGGACGCGGCGTAGGCGTTCAGAACGCCCGCATCTCCGCCTCGACCCTGGCGAGGTGCCGCGCCCGCTTTTCCGCCGTGGCGCGGTCCATGTCGTAGAGCGCCACATAGGTCACCCGCGCCTGCGGCGCGCAGGCGGTCAGCAGGCCGGCCTTGAGGATGCGGCGCGCCGGGTTGCGCATGTACAGCTCGGCGAGCCACCAGGGCGAGCCGAAGCTGGTCAGCACCGCCACCTTGCGCAGGTCCTTCAGCAGCGGCTCGATGCGTCCGCCGTCGCGGTCGTGGCGGAACGCGACGCCGGGCGCCCACACCCGGTCGAACCAGCCCTTCAGGATGGCCGGCGCGTCGAACCACCAGTGCGGGTAGGTCAGCACCAGCCCCTGCGACGCCCGCAGCCGGCCGACCAACGCCTGCACCGCGCTCGTGTCGTAATCCCGGTCGAAGTAGGCGCTGCGCTCCGCGGCGGTCAGCGCCGGTTCGAACCCCTCGGCGTACAGATCCGTCTCCGTCACGTCGTGGCCGGCGGCGCGCAGGGCGGACACCGCGGTGCGGTGCACGGACGCGGCGAAGCTGTCGGGGAGCGGATGGGCGAGGACCGCCTGGATACGCACGGGAAGGGCCTCCGGGATGGGGAGCGCGGGACGATATCATGCACGGCGGCCTCGCGCGTGCTAGACTGCCGCTCTCCTCCGAAGGTCCGGTCCTGCGTCCCGTCCATGCCCGCCAACCCGCCGCAACCCACCCGCTTCGCCATCCAGAAGGCGCGCGGCAAGGGCTGGAAGACGCTCGAAGTGGGCGAGGATCTGGCGCACGCCGAAGCGCGCTTCGATCTGATGGTGAAGGTGAACCCGCGGGCGTTCTTCCGGCTGATCCAGCTCGACTACAACCCGGACGCCACCGGCGAGGGGATGGAGTTCAATTGGACGCTCATCCGACTCCACGACCCGACCAGGGGCGTGCGCGGCGCACCGGCAAAGGCCAGGGCGAAACGGCCCGGCGCGGGGCGGCGCAAGGAGAAGGTCGCGTTGCCGGTCCGCTTCTATGCGGCGGTGATTCTGGTGGGTTTGCTGGTCGGCGCGCTGGTCTATCTGCGCGGGGGGCTGCCGGGGCCGTGACGGATCGTCAGTCCGGCTCGTAGCCCTTGCGGCGCATGCAGGTGCCGAAGATCTCCTTGCGGTAGGTGAACTGCGGCGTCTCCGGCAGGGGGCGGTGCGGGTAGCCGCGCAGCCGCATGGTGGTGTCCACCTCGTCTGTGCACTCGTCGAAGGCGAATTGGCCGACGTCGCTGCTGGCCGTCCATTCCCGATAGCTCGGTTTGCCGCACGCACCCAGCAGAAGTACGCCCGCCAGCATCGCCGCCCCGCCCATCCGAGTCATGGTCCAGTCCCCGTCCGTCGCGTCCGGCCTGAAAATACCACGAATTTTAGCGACCGGCCATGGACGGAGGATGTGGGGGAGGGAGCATGCGCGTTACGTCCGCCGCTCGCGGCGCCTCATCGTGACGTGGATGCCACGCTGGGGCACCACATGCGAATCGGGGATGGCATGCCCCTATTTTCTCGCCCGGAAAAACGCCGCAATCTGCTAGCTAAACGGTTCACAGCGTGGGTCTCGGCGCGTTCGGACGGAGGTTTGGGAAATGGCTGGCGGTTTCGGGCGGGTGCGTCCGCAAATGGTGCTGGCGGTGCTCGCGGGGTTGGGTGCCGGCGCCCTGTCGCTTGATCCGGCGCTGGCGCAGCAGCCGGGGGCGGGCGATATCCAGTGGGCGCAGACGATCCTCAAGGAAAAGAACTACGACATTGGCGGCCGGGCCAACGGCCAGATGACGCCGCAGACCAGGGCCGCGCTGTCCCGGTACCAGAAGGACCGCGGCCTGCCGGCGACCGGCAACCTCGATCAGGCCACCGTCGCCAAGATGATGGCCGAACGCGGCGCCAAGGCACCGGCCACCATGGGCAACCTCGCCGACCCGAAGACCGGCGCTCTGGCCCAGGGGCCGCGCCCGGTGGCCAGGGAGGCGGCCCCGCGCGCCGCCCAGCGCGCAGGCGACGTCGACAATGTCGGCGGTGGCGAGGTGACGCTGGGGCCGGTGG
>JAEYOB010000793.1 GCA_023412175.1 Pseudomonadota bacterium
GTGCACGACCGGATTGTGCTCGGGTCCGGAGACCACCTGCATCGGCTCCGGACCGGGGCGCCAATCCCCCACGGTGATCCGCCGCAGTCCGGACCAGCCCGGCGGGAACAGGGCGGCGTGCCAGCCGAACAGCGTCTGGTCCGTGAGCGGCTGGTCGGGGACGCGGGTGGCGTCCAGCTGCATCGCCACGGCGCCGTCCGCCCGGCGGTCGCTTGCGCCGCGCGGCGAGTCCTCGATGCCGAGGCGCCGGCGCGCCGCCGCCCGCACGCTGTCGCGCGCCAGCCCTTCGCCCTCGATGCCCGAGGACTGCACCGCGTCCTCGGTCACCGTGTCCGACTGGATCAGGAGCCGGTCCCGCTCGCTCAGGGGACGCAGGAGCCCGGCCAGCGCGCCGTGCCGCCGCGCCGCAGCCGCCAGCGGCACGATCAGCCGGGCGTCGTCCCAGCGGAACTTCGGCCAGTCCGCACGTTGCCACAGGTACATTCGCCTCACCTCCTGAGGCGAATGATACAGCATTCCCCTCACGGGGTCACGCTGTCGCAGCAGGCGGTGTCATGAGAAGGGGAGCGAGTAGTTGAGGAAAAGAGAACCTCGATTTCGGTCCTGGTCAGGTGAGGTCGTCGAGGTCCACCCGGAGGGCATCGGCGATCCGCTTGAGCACGTCCACGGAACCGCCGCGCGAGCCGGCTTCGATCTGCGACACGTATGCCTGCTTGAGCCCGGCGGCATCCGCGAGCTGGGCCTGCGTCATGCCGCGGTACTCGCGGAACACCTTCATCGGGTGCTCGCCGTTCAGCAGCCGGTTGGCCACATCGTCGGGGAAGGTCTCCGGCCGGGTGGCCTTGTAGGCGTCAAAAGCGCGGGTGCCGGCAGCCTCGTCGGCCGCCTCCAGCAGCCGTTCGTACTCGGCGATGGGCAGGACCGCGAAAGCGGGCTTGCCGCTGCCATCGCGGATGATCTGCGCGGGGTTAGTCATAGATGCCTCCTCTCGGGCCGATTTCGATGACGATCAACACCAGTACGCCAGCATCGAGATCATAGACGACACGCCAATCGCCGACACGGAGCCGGTAACCATCCCGACCCTTCAGCTTCTTCACGTTCCGCGCGCTCGCCGGATCGGCGGCCACCTCTTGAACCTTCTGGCGGATCAGGCCCGCGGTGTTGCGCGGGATCCGGCGGAGAGTCTTCAAGGCGGCTGCGGTGTAGCGGATCGTATGCATAGCAAGAGTATAGCTTATTGCAATGAGGTTTGCTAGAAACTTGTTATGTCGCGATATTGCTTTCCGCTATTTCAGGAAGCCGAAAGGGCTCGGAATCGAGACGGTTAGGCGGGAGCGCCGACCGGGCGCCTCTTGCCCTGGACAAACGAGCGGATGGCGAGGGTCAGAAAAGCCGGCCCGTCGCCGGGACCGCAGACCTCGGCCACCTGGGGCGGCATGAGCGGCAATGGTAGGGGGCGGTCGATCAACCAGACAGCGAGCGCGGGCAGTATGTCGCGGTTCTCATTCTCGAAGCGGGCGATAGTGTGCCGGCACTCGTCGCTGGTGCCCTTCGGGTAGGAGGCGAGTAACCCACGCCATCACTGCTGTCGCTCACATGCGCGGCAATGGCCGGGAACGGGAATGGGGGCGGTGTCACGGATGCGCGCCCTGCCACGAAGCCGGCCACGGCGGCTCCAAGGACAATCGCGATTATGGCAGGTGTGCGGGGCTTCATCGTCCTTCAAATCCTCGTACGTGAGGTGCTCATAGGCCGTTTTCTGGCTTGCTTAAGTCGAAGGCGTTGCACTTACTAGTATAGTATTGATACCGGCACACGACCAGACACCCTCTCTCACTGAAGTCGACATCTCTGAAATTATAATAATGAAACTTTCCCTCGCCGGGCCTTATCGCATTGCCAATCAACGTAAACCGCCAATCCATTCTTCCGCCGATAGTTTTAGGTTCTGTCGCCAAAGCTGCGTAGCCAGACGATGACGGAAGCGATCTGGACGAAGGCAAGGTAGTGGGCATCGAGCTTGTCGTAGCGGGTCGCCACGCGACGGAACTGCTTCAGCTTTCCGACCAACCGCTCAACGAGGTTCCGCCGCCGATACGCAGTGCGGTCGAAATCTGGATTCCTGGGTTGGTCGGCGCGACTGGGAATGATCGGCACGATGCGCTTATGGCGCAAGACCTCGAGCAGCCACGCGGCGGAGTAGGCTTTATCAGCGATCACGGCGTCGGGTTTCCAGCGCGGCCGTCCACGTTTGCCGGTGCGCAGGGCGCCTTGCTCGAACAGCGGGCCGACGCCACGAAGGTCGTGGCGCTCGCCACCGGTCAGATGCAGCGCGACCGGCCGCCCCTCGGCGTCGGCGCGCAGGTGCAGCTTGGTCGAGAAGCCGCCGCGTGAGCGGCCGAGGGCCTGCTCGCCCGACGCACGCCGCGCCCCAGCGGCATGGGCGTGAGCGCGGATCACGCTGCTGTCGAGCAGGTGCATGGCCCAGCCCGCGTCCGCCGCCATGGCGCGCAGCTCCGCGACAATGCGGCCCCAGATCCCGGCAGCCGTCCAGCCTTGCAGACGGCGCCAGGCGGTGCGCCAGTTCATCACGTCCTCCGGCAGGTCGCGCCAGGGCGCCCCGGTGCGGGCCAGCCAGAGGACGGCTTCGAGAAAGCACCGGTGATCCAGAGAGGGGCGCCCGGTCTTGGGCTTCTGCAGCGGCAGCAAGGGCAACAGCCGACACCACATCGCGTCGGTCAACATGGTTCTGATTGGCACCCGGACCAAATGCGATCAGATCAGCCCCACACAAGCCCCTTTGGCGACAGGACCTAGTGCTCGATGCTGATCTTGATGGCGCTCTCCGGGACGCCGAGAGACTTGGCGAGCAGGCGCTTCGCCTCCGGGATCGTCAGGTTCTCGATCGTGGGAGCGGCGCTGACCGGAGCGGCCTCGTCTACATGGGACGCTGACGCCCTACTGGCGATCCCGGCGGAATCCCGGCTTGGTGAAGCCGGTTTGCGCACCATTCAACAGTCACGTTCTCGCTTTGTCCGCTTAACGTAGTTTTTCGCCCGTTCTATGGCGTCACCCCAACATAGTCTCTGGTGTCCCACGTGGGGGCAGGTCACTGGTACGTGGATTGTATTTTCCCCATAGCGGTCGCCACCTCTTCGTGCATGCGCCTTTCCGGTGTGTCACGCGGCGACAACAAATGCAACTTCTGGCAGGACTGCCCACAAGGCCCTCGGGCGGTCCTGAACCCGGAAACGGGTCCAGGACCAGGATCGGGTGCCGACATTCTTTACAGCCATCGATGAAGCTATCAAGGACACTCGATCCTCAATCGTTCGAACTCTTCCTTGCACGAACCGCGGTGCTGCGTTGGATAGGTGCGATCGTGGCACATCGACCTGTACCGCTTCCAATCCGCCTCGCACCTCTCCTCGCTTCTCCTGGCAGTTTCACGGGAATCGGCACGCCGCTGGGCGTTCTCACGTTGTTTCCTCTGCTCGTTCTGATATTCGGAGAGCTTGCTGCGGCACAGTTTTTTTTGTTCACCGGCATGGATGAAAAACTTGTCGCGCCCGTCATGGAGGCTCTGGCACGCAGGTTTGGAACAGGTTGACTTAGTATCAATACCGCGGGAGGAAAATCCAGTGCTTCCCTCCGCTCTCAAGCACTGTTCGTGCGCCTCGTTGATCGCATCCGCCTTTTTCGCGAGTTGCTGCTCGAAGTCCGCGCAGTCCCGTTCTGAGCGGACTGTATAAGGAGTGCTGGGCCAGCGGCCGAGATGAGCAAAGTGGTCGTAGGTCTGGGCGAATACCGGCTGCATGGTCAACAACAACGCAAAAGCAGCCACACCTGCCGCGGCAGATGATCGTGCTGAATGCATGGCTTAGTCCTCATGTTAGCCAAAATGCCCGTTGCGCGGCCCGCCTGACAAGCGCAATTGTAGCAAAGGAACAATTCTTGCGCGCTACTTTCCAATCCGGCTGATGCCATCCATAGTTCCCCGGTGATAGCGGAAGGAGTTATCGATTTGCCTTTGAATGCGTTCAGCCCCTGACGAGCTCGGCGGGGTATGTCCATTTCGGCAATTTGATTCTTGCGTATAGCAGGCTCCAGAACACCCGGGCGTTGAATTGTTGCCGCACGCCTGAATGCACCGTGAGAAGGCCGCACTGCAATCGGGATTTCCTCCCGCCGCTCCTCCTCGAATTTTCGGCATCATGGATTCCGCATTCCTGGTCTGGGCGTTTGCAGCCAGCGGCATGGCGACGGAAAGTGCACACGCCAGAGCGGCTGCATTCAATACGAGGATTAGGTTCATCTCAATGTTCTCCTGACCACCTGTGTACGCACGGTTTGTCGCGTGAGAATGCTGCTCTGCATAGAGCGCAGTTGGTAGAACAGGGCAAGGCACGCCACTCACCGGGTCTATCAGATATCCTCGACTCTGAGACGTTGCTGGATGTCAAACCCGTCAGGCTCTGCATTCAGCATGTCCGTCTACCCTGTCCGCATGCTTTCAAGCAGCGACCATGTGA
>JAEYOB010000807.1 GCA_023412175.1 Pseudomonadota bacterium
ATGGCCACGGCGTCGGGGCGGCTGTTGAACAGCCGGCAACTGGAGACCTCGATGAGCCAGCTCATCCGTTCGAGAACTCCCCCGGTCTCCGGCGCGATCGGCCAAACGGCATCGACCGACCGGGCGAGGTCTTCCCAAAGCGCCCAGGCCTCCTCGGGGCAGCCCACCGCTATACTGTGGACACGCGACGGCATCGGCCTTAGGCGCGCATCGCGGGTGACCACCACCTCGATGCCGGGGACGTCAAGCAGGTCCTCGACGAGGGCGTGGAGCATCAGATCGCCCTCATGGGCGAGACCGCTGGGGATCGCGTCGCCCGCCGGCATGCCGCCGCCCGTTACGAATTCGCAGACCAGGATGCGCATGTCTTGTTCCGGGAGGGTGAGATGTTCCAGGTCATTCCCGTGCTCGACCTGAAAGAGGGCGGCGTGGTCCACGCCCGACGTGGCGACCGCGGGCGATACTTGCCGTTGCACTCTTCGCTGTGCGCCGGTAACGGTCCGAAGGAGGTGGTCGGCGGGTTGCTCGGCCTGTTCCCGTTCCCGGTCATGTACGTGGCCGATCTCGACGCCATTGGGGGGAGCGGCGACAACGGGGCCGTGCTGGCCGGACTGAAGGCGGCGTTCCCACAGGTCCGTTTCTGGGTCGATGCCGGCTTCCGGCAGCCGGACGAGGTTCGTGGCTTTGTCGCCCGCGGCCTTGGCGACCCGGTGCTGGGCAGCGAAAGCCTTGCCAGTCTCGAAGCGCTGGCCGCGCTCAAGGCGGACCCGGCGTGGCGGAGTGTCGTTCTGTCGCTCGATTTCCGCGACCACTTCATCGGGCCGTCGGAGCTCCTGGAGCGCGCCGACCTGTGGCCGCAGCGGGTGATCGTCATGACGCTCGTCCGCGTCGGGAGCGGTGAGGGGCCGGACCGGGAGCGCTTGGCGGAGATGCGCCGCGCCGCGCCGCGCGCCGACCTGTTCACGGCTGGAGGCGTGCGCCATGGCGAAGACCTCCGGGACCTTGCGGAGTGGGGCGTTGCCGGGGCCCTGGTGGCGACGGCGCTGCACGACGGTCGCATCGGTACCGCGGAACTGTCGCGGTGACGCTCCCCCCGCCGGACGGAAGGAGCGTCGGATCCGCTCATGCGGCAAAGGGGTGCTTGGCCCTGTCCTTCTGGGCGAGCAGGTCCTGGGCGGTCGGGTAGCCGCTGACCGCGCGTTCGATGGCTTCCTTGGTGGCGCGGTAGTTGTAGTCCTGGATCTTGGCGTTGTCCTTGGCTTCCCAATGGATGAAAACGCCGACGCAGATGAAGATGTTGTCGATCTCGTCCTGCGGAATGGTGCCTTCCGCCACGCAATCGGCCACGGCCTTCGCCACGGCGTGCTGGGCCGGGCCGAACATCTGGACCGCCTGTTCGGCACCCTTGATGGTGACCTTGTTGAACAGGATCGTCGAAGGTTTGCATTGCAGGTTCGGAGCGATCACCGCCAGCAGGCTGGTGAAACCGTCCTTGTTGTTGGTCAGCGCGTGGCAGAACGCGCTTTCCACGGCACTGCCGCGCGGCCCCATGATCAAGTCGATATGGGCCACCTCGTTGCCGTCGCCGACCAGCGATTCGCCGACGAGCACACGGTTGATCTTCGCGGATGATCCTCCCCACATGGCCATTGCTTTGTCTCCCTTTTCCTTTGATGTCGGTACGGAATCGCCTTCGTTCGTCGCGGGTTTCTAGGGCAGCCGCATCAACCAAAGAGAAAGAAGGCTGGCAACCACGATGTCTGCGGTTGTTCCCGGATTAACGCCATTGTATTTGAGTTCCGTGTCCAGTTCACCCAAGTGCGTTCGTATTAATTTGGAAGCGCGGCCGAACCCGAGTTCGTTTCTCAATTCTGAGGCACGTCGACGTAACTTTTCGGCTTTTTCTACTCCATACTTGCGTGCCACATGCGTATCCGGAACGGTGGCAAGGAAATCGAGGAAAAGGCCCTCCGTGGCCTCCTCGCAGGACGCACCCCGGCCCAACAGTTCCGCAAGCCGCGGCGCTCCGGTTTCGAACACGTCCGCGTAGTCCGTTGCGTATTGCAAGGCGATGTGGTCGCGGTCGCGCGCCTGCCGCATCGCAGCCAGCAGCGTGACCGTCGCCGGGGCGTGCACGTCGTGGTCCTCCACCCGCCCCAGGCCGGCCGGCGTGGCAAGCGCAATGGCCCGGAAGGTCAGCTCCGCATCGGCCACGGTGAGGCCGGCGAGCACCCGGCGCAGCCGGTCGCGCAGCGGACCCGTGCCGCTCGACGCCGCCTGGGTCAGTGGGGCCGCCAGCAGGATGATGCCCAGGTTGGTGTTGCAGCCGGCCGCCGCCTGCGTCGCGGCGACCGCCCGGAAGATGCGCTCGCCGACCGTAAGGCCGGGTTGCGCAAGGATCAGTGCCGTCACCTCGGCGCTGGCGAGGAACTGTTCGACGGTCATCCCGTGCCCGGCCGCGTGGATGTGGACGTTGCCGGGCTTCAGCGCACGCAACTCCGTCTGGCACGCGGCCAGATAGGCGCCGGCGATGCCGGACGCCGGATCAGGCGGACAGGGCAGCCACGCCGGCATGCCGGTTCACCCGTTCGACGAAGTCGCACGCCAGATG
>JAEYOB010000811.1 GCA_023412175.1 Pseudomonadota bacterium
GAACACCATGCCGAACATGAAGACGAAGATGCCGAGCATGGCGAGCGTGAAGTAGGGCGCGACTTGGTCCAGCACCGGACGCAGCGCGGTGCCGAGCAGATAGCCGCCGCCGACGAAACCGATCGCCCAGATGCCGGCCGCGATGAAGTTCAGGAACAGGAAGCGGTACCAGGACACGTGACTCATGCCGAGCGCGAAGCTGGCGAAGTTGCGCACGCCATAGATCCAGCGGAAGCTGAGGATGAACATGGTGTCGTAGCGCTTGAGCCAGTCATCCGCCGTGTCCACGTGCTTCTGCCAGCGCGGGAAGCGCTTGAGCAGGCGCGGACCGAAGCAGCGGCCGATGTAGAAATAGCACTGGTCGCCGCAGAAGCTGCCGAGCCAGGCGCAGGCCAGAAGCAGTGGGCCGTCGAGCAGTCCCTGCGCCACCAGAACGCCCGCGTAGATCACGAACGTCTCGCCTTCGATGAACGTCCAGAGGAAGGTCACCGCATAGAACCAAGTGCCGTAGTCGGCCACCACGCTTTGAATGTAGTCGAGATCCATGGGTGCCCTTGTGTCCTCGTGCTGCCGCCTGTGGCCTTGCTGCCGACGGACAATCGTCGGCCGTTTCCGGCGCGCGGGTCCTGGCACGTCGGCTCGACGCCTGCACGGGCCACTCTTCCGAACGCTTACCTCCCTCCTGGCCGATCATTCTTCGTATCGGCTCATTTCGGCCCTATAGCTGGGGACGCCCAGCTTCGGCCGCAATGAAATCATGACATAGGGAACCTTTCCCTGTCGCGCTCGCTTTGTGCGTGGTGGTTATACCACTTGGCATAGGTCGTGGGGGACATCTTTTGGTGACCAATCCACCGCGCGTGTGCCTCTGATGCCTAATCATCGGGATCCGGAGCTGGCGGCAGGCTGGCGCCAGTCAGGTTGGCGCCGGTGAACTTGGCGTCGCGGATGTTGGCGTCGGTCAGGATGGCGCCGGTCAGGTCGGCGCCGCTGAAGTCGCAACCGGCCAGATTGGCGCCGCGCAGGTTGGCGCGCACTACCGAGGCGCCGATGAACTTGCAGCCGATCAGGTTGGCGGCCCACAGGCGGCCGGTGGGCCTGCCATCCGGCCCCTTGATGTCGACCCAGCCGATGCCGGCGCCGTCCAGGCGTGCCCCGCTGAAATCGCTGCCGCGCAGGTTGGCGCCGTCCAGGATGGCGCCGGTGAAGTCGGCGTCGCGCAGGTCGGCCTCGGAGATCTCGCACATGATCAGCAGGCTGTCGCGCATCTTGGCGCCGGCGAGCTGGGCGCCCTTCAGACTGGCGCCGCTGAGGTTGACGCCGTGCAGGTCGATGTGCGCCAGATCGGCGCCGTTGAGGTCGGCGCGCGCGCCCATGGCGCCGTTGGTGTTGATCCAGGTGTAATGGTTGTGCAGCGCTTCCTGGATGTGCAGCGAGAAGTTCTCGGCCGCGCGGGCGAGGTTGGCGCCGGTGGTGTCGGCTCCGGCGAGATCGGCCCCCTCCAGCTTGGCGCCCTGGAGGTCGGCGTTGCGCAGGTTGGCGCCGGCCAGCACCGCGCCGGTCAGGTTGGCGTCGCGCAGCACCGCGCCGTTGAGGTTGACGCCCGACAGGTTGCAGCCGCGCAGGTCGGCGCGCGCCAGATTGCAGTTCTTCATCTGCGAGCGCATCAGCGTGGCGCCGTTCATCAGCGCCCCCTCGCAATCGGCTCCGTTCATGCTTACATCGGTGAGGTCGGCGCCAGACAGGTTGGCGTTCGACATCAATGCGTCGTCGAAGTCGCTGCCCGACAGGTCGGAGCGCACGAAATCCACGCCCTTGCCGCCTTTGCCGTTGCCGCCGCCGTACAGCAGGGCGCCGCCGCGCAGGTCCGCTTCCTTGAGGATGGCGCGCTTCAGCTTGGCGCCGCGCATGTGGGCGCCGCGCAAGTCGGCGCGGTAGAGGTTGGCGCCGGACAGGTCGGCCTTGGTCATGTGCGCGGCAAACAGGTCGGCATGACTGAGGTTGGCGTTGGAGAGATCGCTGTGCGTCAGATTGGCGCCCGACAGCTTGCCCGACGTCAGGTCGACGCCGGACAGATTGGCGCCCTCGAGGTTGGCCATGGTCAGGTTGGCGCGGCTGCCGCCCTGCTTGTTCTTCAGCCAGCGCTCGTGCTTTTCAAGCACGGCGACCAACTCGTGTGGCGTCATTGCCGGGTCCGGTGCCTGTGCCGCAACGCGGGCGCGCCGCGGCTGGTTGCTTTAGGGATGAGTAGTTTCTTAAAACATAGTGGTGCAATCGTTAAGGACTTATACCGCAGGCCGCTATCTGTCCGCGGCAGCACGGTCCAAGGAGGTTTGGGGAATGGTCGCTGGACATACCTTCCAGGCGTTCGATCAGGAGCTCGCGGAACTGCGCAAGGCCATCGAGCAGATGGGGCGGCTGGCCGAGGGCCAGTTTGCTGATGCCATGAAGGCGATCACCACCAACGACACAGCGCTGGCTGCCGCGGTGATCGCCGGCGATGTCGAGATCGACCGGCTGGAGCGTCAGGTTGAGAGCTTGGCCGTGCGCCTGCTGGCGTTGCGCCAACCTATGGCCGGCGACCTGCGCGAGATCGTGGCGGCGTTTCGCATCTCGTCGAACATCGAACGCATAGGCGACTTTGCCCGCGCCATCGCCAAGCGCACCGTGACGCTGAGCGGGCTGCCGGTGGCGCCACCGGTATCCTCGCTGGTCTGGATGGGCGAGAGCGTGCAGTCGATGATCCGCGACATGGCGGCCGCATACACCACCCGCGACGCTGAGCTGGCGACGTCCGTGCGCAACCGTGACGGCGAGGTGGACCACGCCTACACCGCGCTGTTCCGCGAAATGCTCACCTACATGATGGAAGCGCCGCAGCAGATCACCGGCTGCACGCACCTGCTGTTCGCCGCCAAGGCGATCGAGCGGATCGGCGACCATGCCACGAATGTGGCGGAGCACATCTGCTATCTGGTCAAGGGCCAGTTGCCCAGCGACGAACGGCCGAAGGACGACCGGAGCAGCTCCGCCGGGGTGGAGATGCCGCCGCTGGGCTGAGGCATCGGGAACCGTTGTGCTGCCGCAGGGTTCATGCTTGCGGTTCAACGCAACGGGACAATCCCACATGATCGCCCAGACCATAGAAGCGGATCACGAGGCCGGGAAGGAGGTCTTCGCCACCGTCGGCAATGCCGCGCAGCCGGCCTGGGACGAGCGCGGTCGTGAGATGGACGCGCTCGCCCGGCTGTGGACGGTGCACGGTGTGATGCTCGACCGCGCGATTTTCCCGCGCTTGGGTGAGGTGGGCTCGCTGGCTGAGGAACTGCGCGCCGTGCAGCGGCGCGTGCAGGAGATGGCCGCCGACCTGGCGCGGCGCGCCCCGCAGCATGACGCCGACGACCGCTGGCTTGCCGACTTCGAGGCGCTCAAGCGGCTGTTCGACGAACAGTGCCGGCGTGAGGATGCCGCGCTGGTGCCGCTGATCCGCGACCGCGTGACGCCTGAAGACGTGGCGGAGATGACCCGCGCCGCCCGCGCCTTGCGGCAGGCGAGGGCAGCCTGATCCTGTTGGAATAAACCGGCGGCGGCATACGTCGTTCTTCCGGAGACCCTTGTCGGGATCTCGCAGAGGGAGGAACTGTCCATGCTTCGCAACGTGGCTCTCGCCGCCGTGCTGGCGGTCGTCTTCGCGGTGCCGGCCCTGGCCAACAGCTGCCCGACCCATATGAAGAAGATCGACGAAGCGCTCGCCAAGAACCCGCAGCTCTCGGCGCAGCAGATGACCGAAGTGAAGAAGCTGCGCGCAGACGGTGAAGCGGCGCACAAGGCTGGCCGTCACGCCGAATCCGAAGCTGCGCTGATCAAGGCCGAGGGGATGCTCGGCATCAAGTGACCGGAGCGCGTGCCGCGCGGCGGGCCGTCACCTCGGGGCGCCGCCGCGCCATGCGTCTTGCCCATGCTTTTTGGTCAATGTCTCGGGCGCCAGTTCTCGCCGACCTTTTCGAAGCGGCGCTTGACCGCGGCCCAGGCCACCTTGTGGGCGATCACCTCACGCGAACCGTGGTGGGCTTCGGCGTCGCCGTACTCCTGCCATGCGTTGTTGAAGGCCGAACGGTAGATGTCCTGCGCCCGCAAGGGCAGATTCGCCTTCACCGACTCCGGTAGTTCGGTGTTTCGATGGTAGGGCATCGGCGTTTCCTCCAGGCTTTCTTCGTTGCCCCTATATTACGCTTCGCTGTTTCAAAGATGCAGTAAATCTTTCGGTAGGGGCGGGCTTAGCCTTGCCGCTGCTTTTTGGCCAGGATGTCTTACGACCACCGTCAGAACCGCGCGGGTGTTCCGGTTTGGCACAACGTCCGGATGTTATGCCGGGCGCGGCAAATTCTCTGCCTTGGCTCCGGTGCGACGGGTGCGACGCGGCCGGCGGAGCAGCGTGGACTGTGGGCGCCGCACCTTCAGCCACACTGCGGTTTCTGCCATGCTCTGGGCGAATCGGTCGCCGGTTATGAAAAAACCCCTCCACAGCACACCACGGGATGAAGCGTGGGGCCGGGGAGGGGTTCCGCGTGTGGATGCCTTACTGCGGCCGGCGGGCGGCGCGGTGGGCAGGGATGGGGATGGGGCGGGCGACCTGCTCGTCGCGGCGGCTTGCGGACATGTCGATCTCGATGCGGGCAAGCACTTTGCGCAGATCATGCACGGCGTCGGACAGCGATTGGATGCTGCTTTGGCCGGGCTGCTGACGCCATGTGCGGTAGGCGGCGAGGCAGCCACGCGCGGTCTCGCGCAGGCGCGCCTCGACCTCGTCGACCGGCGGAGTCGGGGTGCCGGCCGGACGCTGCGTCGGTGCGGCGGCCGGCGGCTCGGCCGCCGCGCCCCGCGCCCGCGCGGCGGGCGGGTC
>JAEYOB010000062.1 GCA_023412175.1 Pseudomonadota bacterium
GGCCAGGAAGGCGACGACGTAGGCGCCGGCCGCGAAATACAGCGCATGCCCGCACGACACCTGCCCCGCGCGCAGCAGCACGACGATCCCCAGCACCGCCAGCCCCTTGGCCAGCGCCAGCGTCAGCAGCAGCGTCGAGGCCGGCAGCGCCAGCGGCACCGCAGCTATCGCGGCCAGCAGCAGGAGGGGGACGAGAACGCGCGGCTCCATGTCAGACCTTCCGCGTCTCGACGGCGCCGAACAGGCCCTGCGGCCGGAACAGCAGCACGATCACCATGATCAGGTAGGGCATCAGCACCTGCATCTCCGGGTACAGGTAGACGGCGAAGGAGCGGCCCATCCCCAGCAGCACGGCGGTGACCGCCGCTCCTTCCACCTGCCCCAGCCCCGCGGTGGCGACCACCGCGAAGCTCAGCACGATCATCTCCGTGCCGATGCCCGGCGTCAGCGACGTGGTCGGCGAGGCCAGGGCACCACCCAGCGCCGCCAGCGTCGCGCCGATGACGAAGGTGGTCAGGTAGACGCGCTGGGCGTTGATGCCCATGGCCATCGCCGCCTCGCGGTCGTGGGCGACGGCGACGATCAGCCGCCCCTGGAGCGTCGAGCGCAGGTACCAGCGCAGGACGATCAGCACCACCACGGCCATCGCCGGCAGCAGCATGAGCTGGTAGGCGGTATAGTACACCTCGCCCACCTGCGTCGTGCCGAGCAGGCTCAGCGGCGTGTCGACGAACAGCGGCTGCACGCCCCAGACGAGGCGCTGCACATCCTCCAGGATCATGAAGACCGCGAAGGTGACGAGCAGCGTCAGCACCTCCTCCTTGGCGTAGACGCGCCGCAACAGGAAGCGCTCCAGCAGGCCGCCGAGCAGCGCCCCGACCAGAACGGCGCTGAGGATCAGCGCGGGGTAGGCCAGATAAGGGCTCCACCCCGCCGCCCCCAGACCGAGGATCAGGCTGGTCGCGGTGTACGCGCCGATCGCGTAGAACGACCCGTGCGCCACGTTGAGGAGGCGCAGCACGCCGAAGATCAGCGTCAGCCCGACCGCCACCATGAAGACGAGGGCGGCGTAGGCCAAGCCATCCAGGACGGCCAGCAGGATGAGCTGCGACATGGCGGTACCCGCTGCCGGTGGTTACGGCTTGTACGCGAAGGTCTGGATCTTCGAATTGGTCGGCAGCCCCTTGTCGAGCGTCTTGACCCACTCCTCGGACTTCTGGCCGACCGGCGTGGTGACCAGTTCCGCCGGGTACAGCTTCATGGCGTCGAGCACCGCGAACGGATACTCGCCCACCCGCTTCGTGGTGCCGAGCAACTGGTCTTCCAGGCCCTGGTTGTCTTCGCGCAGCCGGACGGTGCGGGTCAGGCCGCGGAACTCCAGGCCCTTCATGGCGTCGGCCAGTTGCTCGCGCGTCGGCCAGCCGCCGTTCGCCGCCTTGATCGCCTTGTCGAAGGCGGCCTGCATCGCCGCGATGGCCTGCGCCATATGGTAGGTCGGGTAGATCGGGTAGCTGCCGGTCTTGGCCTTGTACTTATCGACGAACGCCTTGTGCCGCGCGGGATCCTCGACCGCCGGGTGGAGGAACCAGTGGTCGCCACGGGCGCCGACGATGACCCCGTCCGGCAGCGTGTCGCCCAGCCGCTGCAGCGAGCTTTCCGCCAGCGGCAGGACGAAGGTGCTCTGCTTCAGCAGGCCGCGCGCCGCCGCCTGCCGGACAAAGGTGTCGAGGTCGCCGCCCCACGAGGTGGAGAGGATGACGTCGGGGCGCAGCGCCGACAGCCGGGTGATCTCCGTCGAATAGTCGGGCGCGCCGAACTTCGGGAACATCTCGGCCACCACCCGGACGTCCGGCTTCAGCGCCTTCAGCGCGGTCGAGAAGATGTGCCAGGAATCGCGGCCCCAGGCGTAGTCCTGGTTGACCACCGCGATGGTCTTGAAGTCGGGCTTGGCCTGCAGGAGGTAGAGAAGCGTCGCCACCATCTCCGGCGTGGCGTTGGCCTGGGTGCGGAAGGAATAGCGGTAGCGCTTCTCCTCGAAAATCTGCTGGGTGCCGCAGTCCCACATGATGTTGGGCTGCTTCAGGTCCTCCGCGACCGGCACCAGGGCGTTGCAGTTGCCGCTGGAGATGGCGGCCAGCGTGAAGGCGGCATTCTCCGCCTGCGAGACGCGGCGGTATTCGGACAGCAGGTTCTCGGTCCCAGCCCCCTCGTCGATGTAGATCGGGCGGATCGGCACGCCCTGGATGCCGCCCTTGGCGTTGATCTCCTCAATCAGGAGGTCGGCCGCGTCGCGGCCCGGCACGCCGAAGACCGACGCCGCCCCGGAGAGGTAGGTCGTGATCCCGACGACGATTTCCTTGGGTTTCTGAGCGGTCTGCGCCAGAGCGGAGGATGCCATGAGCGCAAACGCCGCCGTGGCGGCAAAAAGAGTCCGCATGATCCTGATCCCTCCCGTTTCGGCACCGGATCCGCTTTCGGCATGCTGGCCGACCGTCCGGTATTTTTGGCGCCGTTACAGCACCTTATCTGCGGGAAAATGACGCCACAGGGATCGGTTAGATGGAAATACGATTTTAATCTGGATCCCAGAGTAATATTCTATACCCGGAAGAGGTAATCACTTAGTGAATGGCGCGTCCGTCTCGTCCATGGACGCCATCCACATGCCCCGTTTGACCAGGGACCGCATGACGTCGAGCAGCAACGCCTCGACCTCCAAAGATGCGCGCGTCACCACCCGTCCCGGATGGCGAACGAGATGGACACTTCTCTGAATGGACGGATCGACGAGGCGCGCCGCCACGAGCCGTCCGTCACAGAGTTCGTCGTGCACGGCCGCGAGCGACAGGATGGATACGCCGCTGCCGAGTTCGACCAGCTTCTTGATCTGCGGCAACGCGTCGATCTCCGTCTGGACCCGGAAGGTCAGGCCGGCCGCGCGGGTGCTGCGGTCGATCAGATCACGCAGGCCGTGGGTCACGCTGGGCAGGATCAGGCGCATCCCGGCGACGGCGCTCAGCGGCACGGGATCGGAGAGGATGCCGTTCGTGCCGATCGCGCCGCGCAACGCAGGCGGCGGCAGGATGAGATAGAGGTCCTCGGTCAGCAGCTTGCGGACCGACAAGTGGCGGACATGCCCGACGCTGAAGATGAAGCCGATATCGACCTGGCCATCCTCGACCCAGCGCTCGATGTGGCCGGACATGCCCTCGACAATCCGCAGCGACACGCCCGGCAGGCGCTCTTCCGCCGCCTGCACCAGCGGAACGCTGAGCGGCTGGCCGATGGAGCCGGGCAGCGCGACGCTCACCTGCCCGCGCGCTTCGGTCCCGTGGTGGCGGATCTCCTCGCGCGCGAGATCGACGTATTTGAGGATCTGCCGGGCGTGGGCGAGGAGCAGGGCACCGGTTTCGGTTAGGACCACGCCGCGGGCGTCGCGCACCAGGAGCTGCGTCTGCAGTTCCTCCTCCAACCGCATCACGTGCTGGCTGAGCGACGGCTGGGCCACGCCGACACGCTCGGCCGCCCGCGAAATCGCGCGCTCCTCGGCGATTGCCACGAAATACCGCAGTTGCCGGATGTCCATCGTCCCATCCTGCTCACAGTCGACGAGACCGGAGCGTTTGCCACATGGCCGCCCGGTTTCGATATGCTCGCATAAGTAACTATCAGCGCAATCCGCTTTTTCTCCTTGATGGATGGCCCCTGGAACGCCGCGCGGCAGGGCAGCCGGGGCCGCCATGGCGGCCCCTTCGCCGTGAGCCACCTTCAGGCAAGCGCGCGCAGTTCGGCCAGCTTGGCGTTGCTGAGCGGAATGCCCTCCACGGCGGTCTTCTTGCGGCGGACGTGCCGGCGGTCGCCGGGCATGCGCTCCTGCCCCGCTCCGCGCACC
>JAEYOB010000115.1 GCA_023412175.1 Pseudomonadota bacterium
AAGAACGGCCATCGCCAGGACCTGACCGTCCTGCGCATCACCGGGATCAACGGCGCGGCCTGATCCGCGGCCGAGTGTAAGGAGTAGGACTATGGCTCATAAAAAGGCAGGCGGCTCCTCGCGCAACGGGCGCGATTCCGCTGGCCGCCGTCTCGGCGTCAAGAAGTTCGGCGGCGAAGTCGTGATCGCGGGCAACATCCTGGTCCGCCAGCGCGGCACCAAGTATCACCCGGGCACCAACGTCGGCATCGGCAAGGACCACACCCTGTTCGCGCTGACCGACGGCCAGGTGTCGTTCAAGCACAGCTCGGGCGGCCGGACCTTCGTCCAGGTCGAGGCGACCGAGGTTGCCGTCGCGGCCGAGTAAGCCGCGCGACCCTCCGGGGTTCTGGAAATCGGGGGACCGGGCGACCGGCCCCCGTTTTTCGTTTTCAGGCTTTTCCGCTGTTATTCTCTGGTCACGACGACCGGTAAGGTCCCACGATGAAGTTCCTCGATCAGGCCAAGGTGATCCTCAAGAGCGGCGACGGCGGCCCCGGCGCCGTGGCGTTCCGCCGCGAGAAGTTAAACGAGTTCGGCGGCCCGGACGGCGGCAACGGCGGGCGCGGCGGCGATGTCGTCATCGAGGCGGTGAACGGCCTCAACACGCTGATCGACTACCGCTACGCCCAGCACTTCAAGGCCAAGCGCGGCCACCACGGCATGGGCAGCGACCGCACCGGCGCCAGGGGCGACGACATCGTGCTGCGCGTGCCCGTCGGCACCCAGGTGCTGGACGAGGATCAGGAGACGGTGCTCGCCGACCTCACCGAGGAGGGTCAGCGCGTCGTGCTGCTGAAGGGCGGCGACGGCGGATTCGGCAACGCCCACTTCAAGACCTCCACCAACCGCGCGCCGCGCAAGTTCCACCCCGGCTGGCCGGGCGAGGAGCGCTGGGTGTGGCTGCGCCTGAAACTGATCGCCGACGCCGGCCTCGTCGGCCTGCCGAACGCCGGCAAGTCCACCTTCCTGGCCGCCACCACCGCGGCCAAGCCGAAGATCGCCGACTATCCCTTCACCACGCTCACCCCCAACCTGGGCGTGCTGCGCGCCGGCGACGAGGAAATCGTCATCGCCGACATCCCCGGCCTGATCGAGGGCGCGCACGAGGGCCACGGCCTGGGCGACCGCTTCCTCGGCCACGTCGAGCGCACCCGCGTGCTGCTGCACCTGATCGACGGCACTGCCGAGGACGTGGTCGAATCGTACCGAATCATCCGCGGCGAACTGGACGCCTACGGCGGCGGCGTCATCGCCGACAAGCTGGAGATCATCGGCCTGAACAAGGCCGACGCCATCCTGGAAGAGGAGTTGGCGGAGAAGAAGGCGGCGCTGGAGGAGGCGTCCGGCGCCGAGGTGCTGATCCTCTCCGGCGCCACCGGCCATGGCGTGCAGCCGGTGCTCTACCGGCTGCTGGCGGTCATCAAGGAGTCGAAGGAGGAGGAGCCGGGGATCCTGCACCCGCTGGCCACCAAGACCCAGCGGCCGGACATCCCGACCTTCCGCACCAACCGCGATCCCGAGATGGCCGATTGGGACGATGAGGACAACTGGGACGACAGCCAGGATGACGACGGTGACGACAACGCGCGTTGAGACGGCGACCCTGTCCATCCCCACTCTGCTCGACGCCCGCCGGCTGGTCGTCAAGATCGGCTCGGCGCTGCTGGTGGACAGCGGCAACCACAAGATCCGCCGCGAGTGGCTGGACGCGCTGGCCGATGACGTGGCCGCCGCCCGCAAGCGCGGCACCGAGGTGGTGATCGTCACCTCCGGCGCCGTCGCCGCGGGGCGCGAGCACCTGGGCCTGGTCGGCCGCCCTCTCAAGCTGGAGGAGAAGCAGGCCGCCGCTGCCACCGGACAGATCCGGCTGGCGCACGCCTACCAGGAGACGCTGGCCCGCCACGACGTGACCGTCGCGCAGGTGCTGCTGACGCTGGAGGACACCGAGGAGCGCCGCCGCCACCTCAACGCCCGCGCCACCATCGACACGCTGCTGAAGCTGGGCGCCGTGCCGGTCATCAACGAGAACGACACGGTCGCCACCGCCGAGATCCGATTTGGCGACAACGACCGACTCGCCGCCCGCGTGGCACAGATGATCAGCGCCGACACGCTGGTGCTGCTCTCCGACATCGACGGCCTGTACACCGCCGATCCGCGCAAGGACCCGGACGCCACGCACATCCCGGTGGTCACCGAGCTGACCCCGGACATCGAGGGCATGGCCGGCGAGCCGCCGCCCGGCTACAGCTCCGGCGGTATGGTGACCAAGATCGCCGCGGCGCGCGTCGCCATGGCGGCCGGCTGCCGCATGGTGATCGCCAAGGGCAAGCGCATGAACCCGCTGGCCGCGCTGGAGACGGCCGAGCGCGACGGCGGTGCGCCGTGCACGTGGTTCCTCCCCGCCGCCGAGCCCTCCAACGCCCGCAAGGCATGGATCGCCGGCCACCTGAACGCGTCCGGCGTGCTGGTAGTGGACGACGGCGCCGCCCGCGCGCTGAAGCAGGGCGCCAGCCTGCTGCCGGCCGGCGTCGCCGAGGTGGAAGGCGAGTTCGAGCGCGGCGACGTGGTGATCGTCCGCGACCGTGACGGGCGCGAGCTGGCGCGCGGCCTGAGCGCCTACGGCTCCGACGAGGCGCGCCAGATCCGCCGCCGCAAGAGCCAGGAGATCGAGGCCATCCTCGGCTACCGCGGCCGCGACGAGATGGTCCACCGCGACGATCTGGTGGTGCGGTGAGTGGGGCGCGGCCTCCCCTGCAGGCCATCCTCTGGGACATCGACGGCACGCTGCTCGACAGCGAGCCCTGGCACCAGCGCGCCACCATCGCGGTGTGCCGCACGCACGGCCACGAGATCAGCGACGAACAGTACGCGTCCACACTGGGCATCGCCTTCCCGGAGTTCTACGCGCGCCTGCAGGCCGTCCGGCCCATGGAGGCGAGCTTCGAGTCGTGGGCCGCCTCCATCACCGACCATTACATCGAGCGCATCGCCCACGTGACGCCGCGCGACGGCGCCTTCGCGCTGGTCGAGGCGTTCGCCGCGCGCGGGCTGCGCCAGGCCTGCGTGTCGAACGCCGGAAGGCGGGTGGTCGAGGCCAACCTGCGCGCCATGGGCCTGCCCCACTTCGAGTTCGGCGTCAGCCGCGACGACGTGGTGAACGGCAAGCCCGACCCGGAACCCTATCTGCTGGCCGCCAAGCGCCTCGGCGTCCCGCCCGCTGCCTGTGCCGCCATCGAGGACAGCCCGACCGGCGCACGCGCCGCCAAGGCGGCCGGCATGCTGACCGTGGCGTGGCCGCAGCACGCGCACCTCGCCTTCGAGATGGCCGACCACATCGTCAGCCACCCCGGCGACGTGGACTGGGACGCGCTGTGCGAGATGGCCGGGGACAGCCGCCGTCTTGCGGCGGATTAAGGTGCCTGTACCACCCGTCGGAACAGCCCTGGATAGGTGAGCACCAGTCCGTGCTTATCCACATCAATGTCGCGCGTGAAGCCGCCATCGACGGACTCGAACCGGTAGCGTCGCCCCGCCTCCAGGCAGGTGTAGCGTTGGCGCTCCGGGGCGACGCTCAGGTCCGGGACAACGACGTACACGACCAGGATCTCCGCCGAATCACCTGCCGCCAGCCCCAATCGCCGGATCGGCAGAGTGTTCGTAAACGGCGTGGCGATCAGATCGACGTCGATGGCTCCGGCGAGTTCGGGCAGAGAGTGCCCCGTTCCGTCGGTCCAATGCCCTTGGCCAT
>JAEYOB010000119.1 GCA_023412175.1 Pseudomonadota bacterium
CGCCTGACTCCGGTCAGGATGCATACGGGGAGCTGCAGCGGTTGGGAAGGCCCCGCTCAGCCGTGCTTCGTCAGGACGTCGAGGAACATCGGCGCCCACATGACGAAACACCAGGCAACGCCGAAGAAGACGCCGCGGGTGAAATCGCTGAACGTCGGTTCCTCCAGGCGGAACATCCGCCAGTTGGCGTCACGGTCCTCATCGTCGCGGTTCTGGGCAATGGACATCGGACGGTACCCTGGTTGCCATGATATGGGATGGGACGAATGCGCGTTGCCTATGGACGTTTTGCTGAAAACGGATGCCGGATCGGTGCGGTTCCGCTCCTGTCCGGATGGTAGGCGCCGCGCCGGCCCGGCGGACGCTCACAGGGCCGTCCAGCGGACCGTGGCGTCCAATCCTTCCAGCAGGCCGGTGCGGCAGGTCAGGCCGAAGGCGGCGCGCGCCTTGGCAGGGTCGCCGATGGAAACACGGATATCGCCCGGCCGCGCCGGCCGGTGCAGACGGTGCACGCGCCTGCCGCACAGCTCCTGCAGCACGTCCAGCAGCATGAGGATGGAGGTCGGCCGCCCGGTGCACAGGTTGTACACCGCCGCTCCTTGAAGGCGGTTGGCCATGGATGCCATCAGGAAGCGCACCACGTCGCCCACATAGACGAAGTCGCGCACCTGTTCGCCATCGCCGTGGATCTCGATCTCTTCGCCGTGCATCACCCGTCGGGCGAAGATGGAGATGACGCCGGAATAGGGCGACAGGGGGTCCTGGCGCGGCCCGTAGACGTTGAAGAAGCGGAAACCCACGGTCGGCACGCTGTGGATCTCCCACGCCACGCGGGCGTGCAGTTCGCAGCCGAGCTTGTCCACCCCGTAAGCGGAACGCGGCTGCGGAACGCAGTCCTCGCCCAGCGGTGTATCGGGAGCATCACCGTACACCGCGGCGGAGGAGGCGTAGACCACCGGCACCGGGCCGTCGTTGCGGATGTTGCGTGCCACCTCGAACACGGTGACCGCTCCGCCGACGTTGGTGCGGTGGGTTTCGGCCCACAGTTCCTTCGATCGCTGCACCGACGCGACCGCCGCCAGATGGAACACGCCATCCACGCCGTCCATGGCATGGCGCACCGCGTCGGGATCGGCGACGTCGCCGACCACCAGCCGTGCGCGCTCCGGCTTGTTCTCCAGCCGGCCGGTCGACAGGTCGTCGAGAATGGTGACGGCGTGGCCCTCGGCCAGCAGGCTGTCGGTCAGGTGCGAACCGATGAAGCCGCAGCCGCCGGTGATCAGATAATGCGCCATCGTGCGCCCTCCTTCCCGTGGCTCAGTGGGCGCAGTGGTGCCCGGCCGAGCGTGACCGGACTCATATGGGGGAGCGGGCCGGCCGAAATACCTCTTCTTCGGGGGTAGGAGCGGGCTTGGGATGAGGCACCCCATCCCCGGCGGGAGCGCGATTCGTGCGGTGAGCCTGTTGCTGCGGCGGGCAGCCGTGGCCGATGGTTCAACAGGCTTATCCACGGCTCTATCCACCGTTCTGTGGATAAGTACCGTCAAGGCGGCTTGTCCAACGCTTGTCCCGGCCAGCCGGTTGCCCGGTACCGGCATTTATGGTAAATATCGGCCATGGAACCGATACGCCGCACCGGAGACCGCAGCAACGACCCGATCCGCCCCGACGGCGGCGGCGCGGTGTTGCCGGTCAACCGCGGCGGCCGCGTCGGTGAGGTCGGCTCTCCCGCGCGGCAACGCATTCCCTCCGCCCGCCAGCTCGCCGGCCTGCTGGTGAACGGCATCCTGACGCTGCCGCGCAACTACCGCCGCGGCATGTTCCTCGACATCGTCGCCTGAGGGGGCGGCCGGTGAAAAGGGCGCCGGCCGGATGGTTTTCGCGTATCATGGGGCGCCCGGCCCGGCCAACGCATACCCCTTGACCCGGAGCACGCTCCCCGTCAGCTTCTGGCCGCGCCCTTGTTCGGACCTCGCGGCAATGATGAATCGACTGGAACGGTATCTGTTCCGCAACCTTCTGGTGGCGACCCTCTATTCGACCGCCGGCCTGACCGTGACCATCTGGCTCACGCAGTCGCTGCGCCTGATCGAGATCGTCGTCGAGGCCGGGGCGCCGCTGCGTCTGTTCCTGTGGCTGCTGCTGCTGACGGTGCCGACCTTCCTGGGCATCGTGCTGCCCATCGCGCTCGTCGGCGCGGTGCTGTTCACCTACAACCGGCTGACCATGGACAGCGAGCTGGTGGTCATGCGGGCCGCCGGCGTCGGTCCGTTCCGGCTGGCGCGGCCGGCGGTGGTGCTGGCCGGCACGGTGATGGTCATCGTCTTCGCCTTGAACCTCTGGCTGACACCGGCCGCGCATCGCGAGCTGGTGCGCATGGAACACGCGGTGAAGAACGATTATTCGCAGCTGTTCCTGCGCGAGGGGGTGTTCAACGAGATCGGTGAGCGGCTCAGCGTCTATGTGCGTGAACGGGACCGGGACGGCAACCTGCACGGCGTCCTGATCCACGACGCCCGCGTCATCGACAAGGCGGTCACCATCATGGGCGAGCGTGCCGTCATGGTTCCCGGCGAGACCGGCGCCCGCTTCGTCGTCTTCAACGGCAACCGGCAGGAGATGGACAAGACCACGAACCGGCTGTCCGAACTGTTCTTCGAACGCTACGCGGTGGACATCAAGGTGCTGTCGAGCGCTGCGGGCGACCGTTGGCCGGACGCGCGCGAGCGCACCACGGCCGAGCTGCTCAGCCCGCCCCCGGAGGTCGCCCAGTACGACCGCATGGTGCGGCAGATGCGGGCGGAGCTGCATCACCGTCTGTCCTCGCCGCTGTTCGCGCTGGCGTTCACGCTGGTGGCCCTGGCAAGCCTGCTGTCGGGCGAGTTCAACCGGCGTGGCCAAGCGTCGCGCGTGACGGTCACCATCCTCGCCGTGGTGGTTCTGCAGGCGGCGTCGCTCGGTCTGACCAGCCTGTCGACCCGCATGGGCGCGTTCATTCCGCTGATGTACCTGCTGCCGCTGCTGGTGCTGGTGCCGACCACTTGGATGCTGACCCAAGGGCTGCGGCGCCGGCGGCGCCCGTCCGCCCTGGCGGCCGGCTGAAGCCCTGTCCATGCGCATCCTGTTCATCACCTCCAACCGCATCGGCGACGCGGTGCTGTCCACCGGGTTGCTCGGCCATCTGGTGGATACGCATCCGGACGCACGCTTCACCGTGGCCTGCGGGCCGGTCGCGGCGCCGTTGCTGCGGGCGGTGCCCCGGCTCGAACGGCTGATCCCGCTCGCCAAGAAGTCGTTCGCGCGGCACTGGCTGTCGTTGTGGTTGAGCTGCGCCGGCACGCGCTGGGACCTTGTGGTCGACCTGCGCAACTCGGCGGTCAGCCGGCTGGTGTCGAGCCGGCGCCGCGCCGTCCACCGGCGCCTGCCCGGCATCCACAAGGTCGAAGAGATCGCCGCGGTTCTGGGCATATCGCCGCCGCCGGAGCCGCGCCTGTGGATCGATCCCGAGGCCCGCGCCGCGACCGACCGGCTGTTGCCGCCGGACACGCCCATCCTCGCCGTCGGACCCACCGCGAACTGGCCGGGCAAGGAGTGGCCGGCCGTGCGCTTCGCCGAACTGGCGCGGCGGCTGACCGGACCGGACGGCATTCTGCCCGGCGGTCTGGTAGCGGTGTTCGCCGCCGGATCGGAGGTGGTGCGGGCGGGTCCCCTGCTGGACGCGCTGGGCGATCGCGCCATCGACCTGACCGGCCGGACCGACCCGCTCGTTGCTGCAGCCTGCCTGGAGCGGGTGGCGTTCTATGTCGGCAACGATTCCGGGCTGATGCACATCGCCGCCGCCGTGGGTACGCCGACGCTGGGCCTGTTCGGGCCGGGCTTCCCGGAGACGTACGCGCCCTGGGGGCGGCTGGCCCGCGCGGTGGTGAGCGCCGAGCCGCGCGACAGCCTGTTCGCCCGCTGGCGCGAGAACCAACCGGGGCTGATGGACGGCATCGCGGTGGAGGCGGTGGAGGCGGCGGCGCGCGACCTGTGGAACGCGGCGGAAGCCGCCGTGCCGCTGCGGGGAGCCAGGGAGCCCATGCGGTCGAGCTGAGGTCTTCGGCGCCGGTCAGGTGCCAAAATTACCCCTTTTTTGCCACAGCTTTCGGGTAGGCCCTACACCCGCCGGCAATCTTTGCGCTCCACCCTACCGGGCTGCTGCCTGGATAGGGTTTGGGCCCAATGACGACGGAAACTCTGCTCTCCCCCGCTTACTTCGTGTCGCCGAACGGGCGCGACACCTGGTCCGGCAGACTTGCGGCACCCAATGCGGATGGGACCGACGGTCCCTTCGCGACGCTGACGCAGGCCCGCGACGCCATGCGTGTCAGCGGCATCGCCACCACCTATGTGCGCGGCGGCACCTACACGCTGGGCAGCACCCTGCAGTTGACGGCGGCCGACAGCAACCATGCGTTCCTCGGCTATCCCGGCGAGACGGTGGTGCTCAGCGGCGGAGAGTACATCGCCGGCTTCCGCGACGAGGGCGGCGGCGTCTTCTCGGCGTTGGTGGCCGGCGGTGCCGTCGACCTCGACCTCAGCATCGGCGGGGTGCGCCAGAGCGCGGCGCAATCCGGCGTCCGCGATTCGGCCGACCCAACCTCCGGCTTCTTCTGGGCGGACGAGGCGGCCGGAGGTCCCAGCCGGCGCGCCTTCACCTTCCGCGACGGCGACATCCGGCCGGAAGACATTCAACCCGGCGCCAAGGTGCAGGTCTTCGACCGCGAACGCCTGACCGACGACATCCTGACCATCGAGAGCGTGGATTTCGCCACGCACACCGTGCACTTGGCGTCGGACACGTGGTACCCGCTGCGCAACGGATCCACCTTCCGGCTGCTGAACAACGCCGCCTTCCTCCGCAACGCCGGGGAGTTCGGCTGGAGCGCCGACGATGGCCGGCTGTACGTCAAGCCGCAGGATCCCGCAGGGTTCGAGCAGGCCGGCGTGGTCGCCGCCCGCACCGGCACGCTGATCGACATCAGCGGTGCCACCGGCGTCACCCTCCAGGGACTGACCTTCGCCGACACCACCTGGAACGGCACCGCCGTCCGGCTGACCAACGCCACCGGCGTCCGCATCGGCAACAACCGTTTCCTCAACGTCGGCACCGCCCTGTCGCTGACAGCCTCGTCGCAGAACCTGATCGGCGGCAACGTCTTCGAGCAGCTGGGTTCCAGCGGCATTGCGCTGAACCCCGGCAGCAACGGCAACCGCATCTACGCCAACCGCTTCGAGCACATCGGCGAGGTGGCGAAGTACGTCGCCGCCATCAGCGGCGCCGGCATCAACGACACCGTCATCAGCCACAACGACATCGCATGGTCGGCGCGCGACGGCATCGCCATCAAGAACTGGTCGGCCGAGACGAAGAACGTCGGCAACGTCGTCGAGTACAACCGCATCGCCCACACCGGACAGGAAACCGCCGACGCCTCGGCCATCAGCGTGCTCGGCCGGTCGGACATCGACACCCGCATGGTGATCCGCGGCAACCGGATCGAGGACGCCAACGGCGTCGCCACCTCGGCGGACCACGTGTGGCTGCGCGACTACAAGGGCTTTGGAATCTACCTGGACGACCAGACGAATGGCGCTGCCGTCACCGGCAACTTCATCGACAACGCCGACTGGGCCGGCGTGTTCATCCACGGCGGCGACAGCAACGCCGTCGAGAACAATTTCGTGGCGATGCGCAACGACCGCCAGGAGTTGATCCGCATCGAATGGGTGCCGCTGGCCGGCGACGCCGGCACACCGCGCAACAACACGGTCACCCGCAACATCGCCTATGGCGTCCAGCCGGTGGACGATTATTGGGATCTGCTGTCGGCCAACAACCCGGTGGTGGACGGCAATCTGGTGTTCAACAGCCCAGGGCGCGGGCCGGCCGACATGGTTGCCGATCCGCGCTTCGTCGATCCGGCAACCGGCGACTGGCGCCTGGGCGCCGGTTCGCCCGCCGGTGCCCTGGGCATCCAGGACCTGCTGTGGGCCAGCATGGGCCTCGCCGGCTACAGCGCAAGCGCCGCCGCTCCGGCCTTCTGGAGCGCCGTGGCTGCCCCGGCCGAACCCGTTCCCGTACCTCCTCCCACCCAGCCTGCGAGCCCGCCTCCCAGTCCGCCCGGCGGCGGAGGAGGAGGAGGAAGTGGCGGCGGCGGTGGCGGGAGCGCGCCCACGGCGCCGATCGGGGCGCCTGCTGCGGCCGGCGGGCTGGAAGCGGCGTTCCTCAGCGTCGCTGCCGCCCATGGCATCACCGATCCGGGGGTGGCGGCCGGGCTGTCGGCCTTTGCCGCCGGGCAGGCGATGAACGTGCGCGTCGCGGCGCCAACCGGCGTGGCGGCGTTGGCCGGTGACGGCAGCACGGCGCTGCTGCTCGACGGGCGCGGCCTGCCGGCCGGTGCGGCCGTGCAGGTGGACGGCGTGGGCTACCTGTCGCTGGTCGGCGCCGTGCAGGTGACCGGCGGTGCCGGTGCCAACTGGATCGTCGGCGACGCCGCGGCCCAGACGGTCAGTGCCGGTCCGGACAGGGATTCGGTGATGGGCGGCAGTGGCGACGACGTGCTGTACGGCAACGCCGGCGCCGACATCCTGTTCGGCAACGCCGGCGGCGACGTGCTGTACGGCGGCATCGACGCTGATACGCTCTATGGCGGTATGGACGCCGATTGGCTGAACGGCAACGTCGGCGACGATGTCGTGAACGGTAATCTGGGCAACGACACCGTGCACGGCGGCCAGGGCAACGACGCGGTGTACGGTGGCCAGAACGATGACGAACTGTGGGGCGACCTCGGTGACGACACCCTGTCCGGCGATCTGGGCAACGACACGCTGTGGGGTGGCGCCGGGGCGGACCGCTTCGTGTTCCGTGCGGGCGCGGGGACCGACGTCATCGGCGACTTCCGGGCGTGGGAAGGCGACTGCATCGAGTTGCAGGGCCTGGGCTACAGCGTCGGCATGGCTGCCGGTGGCGATGCCCTGCTGATTCTGGACGACGGCAGCCGTATCCACCTTGCCGGCACGGCCTCCGGTGCGGTTACGATGGACTGGTTCATCCTGCGATGAGCCATGGGGGCGGATATGCCGCCCCCACCGGCAGCCTGCTCAGTTGCGGCCGTAGGAATCCTCGATGCGCACGATGTCGTCCTCGCCCAGGTAGGATCCGGACTGCACCTCGATGATGCTCAGCGGCACCTTTCCCGGATTCTGGAGCCGGTGCGTCGCGCCGATGGGAATGTAGATCGATTCGTTCTCGTAAACGTAGATCTGTTCCGCATCGCGCGTTACCAGCGCGGTGCCCTGCACCACCACCCAGTGCTCGGCCCGGTGATGGTGCTTCTGCAGGCTGAGCTGTGCGCCGGGCGCGATCGTCAGGCACTTGACCTGGAACCGGTCGCCGGCATGCACCCCCTGATACGAGCCCCAGGGCCGGTGGACCTTGCGGTGGATCGTCGGCTCCGGCCGGCCGGCGCGCTTCAGGCGCTCGACCACCGCCTTGACGTCCTGCACCTTGTCC
>JAEYOB010000167.1 GCA_023412175.1 Pseudomonadota bacterium
CCGCCCTGGAGCCTGCCGACCTCGACAAGTATCCGGTGGAACTGTCGGGCGGCATGCGCCAGCGCGTCGCCATTGCCCGCGCGCTGGCGATCGAGCCGGACTTCGTCTATTTCGACGAACCGTTCACCGCGCTCGACGTCGCGTTGAAGCGGCGCATGCAGGATCTGGTCATCGGCGCATCCCGCGCGATGCACTTCGCCGCCCTGTTCATCACCCACGACCTCATGGAGGCGGTCCGCATCGCCCACCGCGTCGCGGTGATGGACGTCAACGGCCGCGGCGTTGCCGGAGAGCGCGTCGTTCCGGGAGAGCCGGGCGAACGCAACGACGGCGACCTCTACCGGCTGGTTTCGGCATTCATGGCCGAGGACCCGCTGTTCCGACACATCCACGACATCGACGAACGGCGGGCGTCATGACGGCGTGCACGAAGGCGGAGCATCGGCCGGCTCTCATGCAGGTGCTGGGCGACGAAGGGCTGCGGCTGTTCTTCCCTCTCGCGGCGCTGCACGCGGCGCTGTGGCCATTCCTCTGGGCCGTCGTCAACGGCTTCCAGCTGCCGTTCGCCAGCGCACTGCCGCCCGGTCTGTGGCACGCGAACGAGATGATCTTTGGGTCCTACGGCGCGGCGCTCATCGGCTTCATCACCACGGCGATTCCAGAATGGTCGGACACACGGCGGATGCAGGGGCGCCCCCTGTTCGTCCTCGCCGGCCTGTGGGGGATCGGGCGCGTCGCTGGCTTCCTCGGCACCGACGGGCTGGTGGCGGTCGGCGCCGTCGCCGACCTCCTCTGGCTCTTCGCCCTGCCCCTCTATGTGATCCGGGTTTCGTGGCTCAAGCGGACCACCCGGCTGGGCAGCGTGGTGTTCTGGCTCACCGCCCTGGCGCTGTCCGGCGCAGCCGCGCGCGCCGGCTTCCTGACGGGCGACGCGGACCTCGCCCGCAGCGGCCTGCACATCTCCGGACTGGTTTTCCTCGGCCTTCTCGGCCTCGTGCTGGCCCGCATCACGGTGCCGGTAACGAACCTCGTCCTCGATCCCAGCGAGGAGACCTCCCCCTACCGCCCGCATCCCGGCCGGCGCAATCTGGCTCCGGGGCTCGTCGCGCTGGCGGTCGCCGGGACCCTGGCGGGATGGTCCCCGGAAGTGACCGCCTATCTGACCATCGCCGCGGGCGCGGCCTTCCTCGACCGAGTCGCCGAAGCCTTCATCGGCCGTGAGGCCGGCCGGGCGGAGATCCTGGCGCTTGCCGGCTCCAGCCTGCTGGCGGGGGTTGGGCTTCTGCTGGTCGGCGCGTCCCGCCTGGGGGCGCCGTTTCCCGAGACCGCCGCCCTGCACCTGTCCCTGATGGGCGGCCTGGGCCTTGGCGTTCTGGCGGTCTTCGCCATCGCCGGCCTGTTCCACACCGGCCGCTCGCTGCCCCTGCCGCGGGCGGCGCGGCTGGCCTTCGCGCTGCTGGTCCTGGGGGCGTTGGCGCGCGCCCTGCCCGATCTCGGCGTCCTCCCCGACCTGCCGGGACCGCCGTACGCCATGGCCTCGGCACTGTGGGCCGCGGCCTTCCTGGTCTGGCTCAAAACATACTGGCCGTTCCTTTCCAGACCGCGCCGGCCGGGCAGCGGGGGGTGCTGACGAAAGACCGGGGCGGTTCGCAAGAGGCTTGACCGGGTCCGGCCTTCCCCCTAGCTTCCCGCCCGACGGTTGCCCGCAAGGGCTGAAAAGGGAACACGGTGCGGACCGGCCGGCGTGAACGCCGGAGCATGGATCCAACACCGGGCTGCCCCCGCAACTGTAAGCGGCGAGTCGTTCGTCGAGAGGCCACTGGGAACTCGGGTCCTGGGAAGGCGACGGAGCGACGAGAACCCGCGAGCCAGGAGACCTGCCGTCAGTCGTGGTCACACGCGAACGCGTTCGGGCGGGGTGCACCGGAGGTCGTCAGGCCGGATTCCGTTTGCGGGCGTCCGGCGGGGCTTTGTTCGCGGTGACGTGCCACCAGCGTCCCGCCCGAGGTCTCAATGCCCGATCACACCCGCGGCGCATCCCGCGCCCTTCCACTCGCTCTCGCCCTGACCGCGACCGCAGCGTCCGGCCCCGCGCTCGCCGACGGCGCCGCCTTGACGCTGCCCACCATGTCGGTCACGGCGAACCGCCTGGACACGCCGGTCGCCGAGGTCGGCAGCGCGCTCACCATCGTCACCGGCGAGGAACTGGAGGAACGCCAGATCCGCATCCTCTCCGACGTGCTGCGCACGGTGCCAGGCGGCGCCGTCAACCGCACCGGCCCCATGGGCGCCCAGACGCAGGTGCGGATCCGCGGCGCCGAGAACAACCAGACGCTCGTCATCATCGACGGGATCGAGGTGAACGACCCCGCCTCTGGTTCCGAGTACGATTTCGCCAACCTGCTGGCCGGCGACGTCGAGCGGATCGAGGTGCTGCGCGGACCGCAGAGCGCGCTCTACGGCTCGGACGCCATCGGCGGCGTCATCAACATCGTGACCCGGCGCGGCCGTGGGCCGCTTTCCGCAACCGCGGCCATCGAGGGCGGATCCTTCGGCACCCTCGCCGGCCGCGCCGCGATCGGCGCCGGAAACGACCGCTACGACCTGTCGTTCAGCGGGCAGGGGGTGACCAGCGACGGCGTGTCGGCCGCCGACAAGCGGCTCGGCAACCCGGAGAAGGACGGCTACCGCAACGGTACGCTGGCCGGAAACGTCGCCGTCCGGCCGACCGAGCACAGCGAGATCGCCCTGGTCGGCCGCTACACGCGCCTCCGCAGCGACACCGACGGGTTCGTCGGTGGACGTGGCGCCGTGGACGACGGCACCGACACGACCGCCGAGCAATATTTCGGCCGCGTCCAGGGCAAAATCGCCTTCTTCGACGGCCGGTGGGAGCACATCGCCGGCCTGTCCTACGGCCGGCAGCAGCGCGACTACCGCGATGAATCCAAGACGGTCACCAGCCGCTTTGACGGACGGAAAACCAAGGCAGACTACCAGACCAACCTGACCCTCGACACCGGGCCGGCCAAACATGTCCTGACCGCCGCCGTCGAACATGAGGACGACAAGGCCATCAGCCGCAGCGCCTTCTCCGATTTCGACCGCTCCATCGGCTCCACCGGCCTGGTCGGCCAGTACATGCTTGGGTTGTTCGACCGGCTGACGCTGACCGGCAGCGTCCGGCGCGACGACAACGACCTGTTCCGCGACGCCACCACATGGCGCACCACCGCCGCCTACACGGTCGAGGGCATCGGCACGAAGCTGCGCGCCTCCTACGGCACCGGCGTCAAGAACCCGACCCTGTTCGAACTGTACGGCTACACCAACACCTACGCCGGCAATCCGAACCTGACGCCGGAACGGGCGCGCGGCTGGGACGCCGGCTTCGACCAGCCCTTCTGGGGCAAGCGCGCGGTCGCCGACGCCACCTGGTTCGACCAGCGCATCCGCGACCTGATCACCGGCAACGGGCGAAGCTCGGTCAACATGCCCGGCGAATCGCACGTCCGCGGCGTCGAACTCGGCCTGTCGGTCGAACCGCTGGACAAGCTGGTGGTGCGCGCCTCCTACACGTACACGGACGGGGAGGATTCCTCCGGCGCCGAACTGATCCGCCGGCCGAAGCACCTCGCCAGCCTGAACGTCAACTACCGCTTCCTGGACGACCGGGCGAACGCCAACCTCGGCATCGTCTACAACGGCCGGACCAGCGACTGGGCCTACGACGCGTTCTACAACCGCTACGTCGCAACGCTGGATCCCTACACGCTGGTAAACCTAGCGGGATCCTACGCGCTGACCGAGCGGGTCGAGGTCTTCGGCCGCATCGAAAACCTGTTCGACCGCCGGTATGAGGACGCCTGGACCTACGGCGCTCCCGGCCGGGCCGGCTATCTCGGCCTTCGGATGTCGCTGTGATACGCCATGCCGTGCTGCGCCGGGCCTTCAGGG
>JAEYOB010000185.1 GCA_023412175.1 Pseudomonadota bacterium
GGGTCACCATGTGGTCGCCGCCGGCCGACAGCGGCAGGGCACCGGCCTGCCGGACCCTGGCGTAGAACTCCACCACCCGGTCCATGGTCTCGTCCATGTCGCAGGGATTCACACTGACGTCGCCGAGGTCGGCGATGCGGGCCAGCTCGTAGGGGCAGATCCGCGTCTGGTGGTTGACGCGGCGCATCAGGCTGGACTGGTTGCGGATCTCGCGCGGCCCGTGTCGGGCGCCGGGGCGGTTGGTGACCCCCGCGTCCCAGGGGACTCCGATCAGCGCGATGTCCAGCAGAGCCGGGTCGCTGACGTACGGCAGGCGCATGAAGGTCGGCAGTCCGCTGAAGCGCGGGTACACCGCGACGTCGAGCGGTTCGAAGAAGCCCTGTTCCTGGTCCATCCCTGGTCACCCCTGTGGCCGGTTTTGGCTGAATGGTGACCGGTTCGGCCGCCTCCCGCAAGAGAGCGGCAACCAACGCCCCGCCCTGGCTGTCTTATCCGATGACGGAACCCTTCGCACGGAGGACGCCATGCAGTACACGGCCCTTGCCACCAACTACGACGGCACGCTGGCCGCGCACGGCCGCGTGGATCCGGCCACCCTCACCGCGCTCGACCGTCTGAGGGCGGCGGGCTTCAAGCTGGTGCTGGTCACCGGCCGGACGCTGGAAAGCCTGCGCGCCGCCTTTCCTGAACTGGCGGTGTTCGACCGGATCGTCGCCGAGAACGGCGCTGTGGTGCATCGCCCGGACACCGGCGACAGCACGCTGCTGGGGCCTCCGCCGCCCGAAAAGGCCATCGCGGCGCTGCGCCGCAAAGCCATCCCCCTGGACATCGGTCAGGTGATCCTCGCCAGCCGGACGCCGCACGAAAAGGCGATCCTGGACACCCTCCGCGAACTGGCGCTCGACCATGCCGTGGAGTTCAACAGGGGCGAGGTTCTGGTGCTGCCGGCCGAAATGAGCACGGCTACGGGCCTGCAACTGGCGCTCGACGAGTTGCAGACCACTCCGTCACAGGTGGTCGGCATCGGCGACGCGGAGAACGACCATGCGTTCCTGGCGCTGTGCGGCATCGCGGTGGCGGTCGCCGACGCCATCCCCTCGGTCCGCGAGGACGCCGATCTGGTGACCCAGGGCGGCGCCGGAGAAGGTGTGATCGAACTGATCCGCCACCTGATCGCGGGCGATCTGACATTACCGGGGGAACGCCGGCACCTTCACGCCCCGCTGACGGCCTCCGGCCTGCGGCCGACGAGATCCTCGTAGACCGCCGGATCCGTCGCCCCCTCGGTGCCGAACACCAGCACGCGGGCATCCGGCGCCAAACCCAGCGCGGCGCGCGTCTCCGGGTCGGCGGCCGCGCACAGCGCCGCCGCCAGACCGGCCACGCCGGACTCGCCGGCCACCACCGGACGGTCGCCGGCACGCCCCTCGGCCAGCAGGCGCATGGTGGCGACCGCGGCCGAATCGTCGATGGTCATGAAGTCGTCGGCGCCGCGCTCCAGCAGCGCCCAGGCGAGCAGCGAGGGTTCGCCGCAGGCCAGCCCGGCCATCACCGTTTCCAGCGCGCCTTCGGTCGCGGTCGGCCGGCCCGCGACAGCGCTGCGGTACAGGCAATCGGCGCCGTGCGGCTCGACCGAGACGAAGCGCGGGCGGCGGCGTCCCCAGGTCTCCCAGAGGTGGCCGCACACCGCCGCCGGCAGCGCGCCGACGCCGCCCTGGACGAAGACATGGGTCGGCCACTCGCTGGCAGGAAGCTGCGAGATCGCCTCCTCCACCATCACCGTATAGCCCTGCATGACGTCGCGCGGCACGTCCATGTAGCCGCTGTAGGAGGTGTCGGAAACCACGAACCACCCCTGCGCCGCGGCGTCCGCCGCCGCCTGCCGCACCGCGTCGTCGTAGGTGCCGTCCACTCGCACGACGCGGGCGCCGTATTCCTCGATGGCACGCTGGCGGCCCACCGAGCACTTGGCGGGCACGTAGATGACGCAGCCGCAGCCGAACACCTGCGCCCCCCAGGCGACCGAGCGCCCGTGATTGCCGTCGGTGGCGGTGGTGACGGTCAGCGAACGGGTGATGGTACCGTAGCGCCCGACGACGAGGTCCAGCGCCGAGACCGGAACTCCGGGCGCCCGTGCCGACACCTCGCGCGCAAGCAGGCGGAGCACCGCGTACGCTCCGCCCAGCGCCTTGAAGCTGCCGAGCGCGAAGCGCGCGCTCTCGTCCTTGTACCAGAGCCGGTCGATGCCCGCCTCGCGGGCCAGCCCCTTCAGCGAACGCAGCGGCGTCGGCGCGTAGCCGGGCCACGCGGTGATCTCGGCGCGGGCATCCTCGAAGGCGGCGCGGCTGAGGATGGCCCGTTCGGACGGCCCATATGCGCGCTCCTGGTCGGCCCGCGGGTTGTGGAAGACGCGGGGCGAGCAGGGCGGCAACAGGTCCGGCATCGGCGGGTCCTCGCAGGGGCGGTTCCCGCACGTAAGCAAAGCAGTGCCGTTGCCGTCAAGCGACGCCTAGCCGAGGCCGGCGGACAACTCGTCGCGGACCATGGC
>JAEYOB010000266.1 GCA_023412175.1 Pseudomonadota bacterium
CCGCCGTGGTGCTGGCCGGCGGGCGCTCCAGCCGCATGGGCGGCACCAACAAGCTGCTGGCCGACGTGCACGGCACGCCGCTGGTCGCCCGCACGGTGGACGCGGTGCTGGCATCACCGGCGCGGCCGGTGGTGGTGGTCACCGGGCATCAGGCCGACGCGGTGCGCGCCGCGCTGGCCGGGCGGCCGGTGACCTTCGCGCACAACCCGGACATCGCCGACGGGCTCAGCACGTCGTTGCGCGCCGGGTTGGCGGCGCTGCCGGCCGAGGTGGACGGCGCGCTGGTCTGCCTGGGCGACATGCCCACCGTGGCACCGGACGTGCTCGCCCGTTTGATCGCCGCCTACGCCCCGACGGAAGGGCGCGCCATCTGCGTGCCCGTGGCGCACGGGCGGCGCGGCAATCCGGTGCTGTGGGACCGCAGCTTCTTCGCCGACATGGCCCGCGTCTCCGGCGACACCGGAGCCCGCCACCTGATCGGGCAGAACGGCGAGCAGGTTTGCGAGGTGGCGGTGGATCAGGAGGGTGTGCTCGAAGACGTGGACACACCGGAGGGATTGGCCCGGCTGGTGGCGGAACCGCCCGCGCGCTGACCGCCGAGCCCAAGGCGGAAGGACGCATCGTCGCGAAACCATAACAGCCCTGCGGCGTCGCGAAGCTTGACGCGGGCCGCCGGCCTCCTATCTTGGCGGCCTTGCAGGTGCGAGGTGGATGTTGTCGAAGAAGTGGCTGTTGCGCCGGTACGCCGCCGGTCTGGCCGACCAGATCAAGCTTAATCGCGGGCGGATGACGACCCCGTGGCAGCGTACGCTCGGCCACTTCGAGAGCGTGTTCATCGACCACGCCTGCTTCCGGCTGATCTACTCCAACCGCTATCATATGTCGCGCAACATGCAGCGCGCGGCGCAGCCCTCGCCCTCGCACATCCGGCGCTGGGCCGGGGAAGGCGTCAAGACCATCCTGAACCTGCGCGGCTCGCGCGACTGCGCCTCCTACATCCTGGAGGCCGAGGCGTGCCACGAAGCCGGCATCGCGCTGGTGGACTTCCCGATCAACTCCCGCGACATGCCGCGCAAGGACAGGCTGCACGCGGCGAAGCGGGTGTTCGAGAGCATCGAGTACCCGGCGCTGATGCACTGCAAATCGGGCGCCGACCGCGCCGGCTTCATGTCCGCCTTCTACATGTTCGTGCACGAGAAGGTGCCGCTGGACGAGGCGGTCAAGCAGCTGCACTGGAAGTACGGCCACTTCAAGCAGGCTAAGACCGGCATCCTCGACTATTTCTTCGAGCTGTACCGCGCCTACAACGAGCGCCACCCCATCGACTTCTGGGAGTGGGTGGACACCGTCTACGATCCCGTCGCCGCCAAGGAGAGCTTCCGCTCGAAGGAGTGGGCCAACACGGTGGTCGACCGGCTGCTGGCGCGGGAATAGGTCATACCAAAGGCGCTTGATGGCTTCCATCAAGCGCCTTTGGTTCAAACCCGACAGTACATTGCGCAGCAATGTGCGAAAGGGTCATACGGCCGGCCGATCATGGAAGCATCCATGCACCGGCCGTATCAGAGCGACGCCCGCGCCTCCTCGCCGAACTGGAGGGCGCACAGGCGGGCGTAGGTGCCGCCGGCGGCCAGAAGTTCCTCATGCGTGCCGCGCTCGACCACCCGGCCCTCCTCCATCACGCAGATCAGGTGCGCCGTGCGCACCGTCGCCAGACGGTGGGCGATGACCAGCGTGGTCCGTCCCCGGGTCAGGCGTTCCAGCGCCTCCTGCACCAGCCGCTCGGATTCGGAATCGAGCGCGCTCGTCGCCTCGTCGAGCAGAAGGATCGGCGCGTCCTTCAGGAAGGCGCGGGCCAGCGCCACGCGCTGGCGCTCTCCACCGGACAGCTTGGCGCCGCGGTCGCCGATCACCGTGTCGTACCCCTCCGGCAGCTTCTCGATGAAGCCGTGCGCGGCGGCGGCCCTGGCTGCGGCGACGATCTCGTCCTGGGAGGCGCCGGGCCGGCCGAAGGCGATGTTGGCGCGCACCGTATCGTTGAACAGCACGGCGTCCTGGCTGACCAGCGCCACAGCGCCGCGCAGGCTCGCCAGCGTCACGTCGCGCACGTCCTGCCCGTCGACCAGCACCCGGCCGCCGGTGACGTCGTAGAGCCGCGGAATCAGGTTGAACACCGTGGACTTGCCGGCGCCGCTGCGCCCGACCAGCGCCACCGTCGTGCCCGGCGCCACGTCGATGGTCAGGTCCTTCAGCGTGCTGCCCTCCGCCTCGTAGGCGAAGCGCACGTTCTCCAGCCGCACCGCACCCTTGCCGACGGCCAGAGGCCGGGCATCGGGCGTCTCGACGATGGTCGGCTTCTCGTCGATCAGCTCGAAGATGCGCTGCGCCGCCGCCAGACCTTCCTGGAGCGCGGTGTTCAGCGTGCCCAGCGCGCGGACCGAGGGGGCGGCGATCAGCAACGCGCCGATGAAGCCGGTGAACTCGCCAACCGTGCCGCTGCCGCTGGCGATGCGCCAGCCGGCGAAGGCGATCACCCCGGCGACCGCGACGCCGCCCAGCGCCTCCATCATCGGATCGACGGCCGAACGCTGGCGCGTCGCCTTCATGGACAGGCGGTAATTGTCCTCGAACGCCGCCCCGGCGCGTTTGCGCTCGTAATCCTCCAGGCAGTAGGTCTTGACCATGCGCGCGCCGGACAGGCTCTCGCCCAGCAGCGCGGTCATGTCGCCCATCTGCGCCTGCGTCTGCCGGGACAGGCGGCGCATGCGCTTGCCGATGTTGACGATCGGCATGGCGGCGATCGGATAGACCAGGAAGGTGATCAGCGACAGCATCCAGTCCAGATAGAACATGGAACCGACGAGCGCGATCACCGTCAGGACGTCACGGACGAGGTTGGTGACGGTGCGCGACAGCGCGTTGCGCACCACGTCCACGTCGTTGATGAAGCGCGAGGTCAGCGTGCCGGTGGGCGCGGCGTGCAGATGCGCCATGTCGGCCGTCAGCAGGTGGTCGAACATCCTCATCCGGATGTCGGTGAGGATGCGCTGCACGATGTCCGAGGTCACCACGGTCTGCGCGTACATGGAGCACGCCTTGACCACCGCCACGACGATGATCGCCAGCGGCACCAGCACCATCATGGTGCGGTCCTGCGTCTCGAACATGGTGTAGGAGCGGTCGATCAGCAGCGGGTATGCCCCGGTCGCCAGCGCCAGCACCGCCATCAGGAGGAAGGCGAGCATCAGCCGGCCGCGGTAGGGGCGGATCCATTCCCGCCACACGCGCCCCATCAGCGCCTGCGTGGTGCTGTCGAGGCCCAACGCGCTGTTCGTCTTGCCGGTCACCGCCGCGCCTTTCCCTCGTTCATGGCGCATGCCATAGCCGAGAACGCGCCGCGCTGTCCACACGCGGCGCCGCGCTCCCCCTTAGGAGCGGCGCGCGCCGGCTGGCGGGGTGGCCGGAGACGATGCCCGCGCCACCCCGGACGGCTGTCAGTTGTCCAATGCGGTACCGACGGCGGCACCGCCCAGGCCGCCGATGATGGCACCGCGCTTGCCGCCCAGCGCATAGCCGCCGGCCGCGCCGGCGCCACCGCCGACCAGGGTGCCCGTGTTGCAAGCCGCCAGCAGCGTCGTCATGGCGAGCGCCGCCGCAATCAGGCGCATGCGTTTCATGTCAGAAGTCCTCCGTGAAGCAACATGTCACGGGATAAACGCATGAGACGGCGAATTGCTTCCGCTACCCTATCGAGATGATTGCCGAATGAGGGACTCCACTGGCCCTGCGGCCAGGGGAACCAACCCCGGACCCTCGGGTTTTCGGGGCAACGAGAGGGAGAGGGACCATGAGCATCCGAAAGACGCTGACCTGCGCCGTCCTGGCGCTGTCGCTGGGCGCCTGCCAGCCTCCCGGCGGCGGCTTCGAGAGCATGAACAGCTCGGAAACCGTGGGCACGCTGGGCGGCGCGGTGGGCGGCGCGCTGCTCGGCTCGCGCTTCGGCGGCGGAGCCGGCAAGGTGGCGACCATCGGCATCGGCACGGTGCTGGGAGCGCTGGCAGGCCGCGAGGTGTCGCGCTACATCACCGGCAACGACAGCCGCACCGCCGCTGCCGCCGAGGAGCGCGCCATCGCGAACAACGAGCCGATCACCTGGAACAACCCGGAGACCGGCAACCGCGGCACGATCCAGCCGCAACGCACCTACCAGAACGCCACCGGACAGACCTGCCGCGAGTACACCCACACCATCTACGTGGAGGGCCGCCCCGAGGCCGCCTACGGCACCGCCTGCCGGCAGCCCGACGGGACCTGGCAGCTGACAAGCTGAGGATAGCTCTTTCCTTCCATGGCGCCGAACCGGCAGAATCGGCACCATGGAAGAAGTCAGCACCATCATCCTGGTCGCCTCCACCCTGCTGATCGCCAGCATTCTGACCAGCGTGGTGGCGCTGCGCTTCGGGACGCCCCTGCTGCTGATCTTTCTTGGGGTCGGGCTGCTCGCCGGGCAGGACGGCATCGGCGGCATCTCGTTCAACGACGCGCCGGGAACCTTCCTGATCGGCTCGGTGGCGCTGGCCATCATCCTGTTCGAAAGCGGCTTCGATACCCGGGTCCAGAGCTATCGGACCGCGGCGTGGCCGGCCATGGCCCTGGCCACGATCGGCGTGGGCATAACCACCGGCGTCGTCGGCGTGGCGGCGCATTTCCTGCTGGCGCTGCCCTGGATCGAGTCCTTCCTGATCGGCGCCGTGGTCAGCTCGACCGACGCGGCGGCGGTGTTCCTTCTGCTCCGGGTCGGCGGCATCACCATCCGCGACCGCGTGCGCTCGACGCTGGAGATCGAGTCGGGCAGCAACGATCCGATGGCGATCCTGCTGACCATCGTGCTGGTCGAGGCCGTCCAGGTCGGCCATCTGGAGCCGGCACACCTGGCGCTTGAGTTCGTCCGCGAGATGGGAGGCGGCGTGACCGGCGGGCTGGTCGGCGGCGTGCTTCTGGTGACGCTGATCAATGGCGCACGGCTCGAGTCGGGCCTCAACCTCGTGGTGTCGCTGGCCATCGCGCTGTTCGTCTTCGCCAGCACCGCGGCGCTGGGCGGCAGCGGCTTCCTGGCGGTCTACGTCGCCGGTCTGGTGGCCGGCAACGTCCACCTGCGCGGCGCCCAGAACCTGCGCCGCTTCCACAGCGGCCTGACATGGCTCAGCCAGATCGTCATGTTCGTCCTGCTGGGCCTGCTCGCCACGCCCAGCGGCTTCAAGACCATCGCCATCCCGGCGGTGGTGCTGGCCTTCCTGCTGATCCTGGTGGCGCGGCCGCTGGCGGTGTGGCTATGCCTGCTGCCCTTCCGCTTCACCGCCAACGAGACGACCTTCGTCGGCTGGGTCGGCCTGCGCGGCGCCGTGTCCATGCTGCTGGCCCTGGTGCCGGTCATGGGCGACCTGCCGAACGGGCAGACCATCTTCAACACCACCTTCATCGTGGTGATCGTCTCGCTGCTGGTGCAGGGCTGGACCATCGGCCCGATGGCGCGCTGGTTGCGCCTGATCGTGCCGCCGCGCACCGGTCCGGTGGAGCGCGTCGAACTGGAGCTTCCGGGCGAGGTCGGGCAGGAGCTGGTCGCCTACACCGTCCCCCCGAAGAGCGCCGTGGCGCGCGGCCAGCCGCTGCCGCGCTGGGCGCGGCCGTCGCTGGTGGTGCGCGACGGCGGCGTGGTGCCGCTGCACAAGGCGCGACCGATCCGGTCCGGCGACCGCGTGTACATGTTCGTGGCGCCCAACCGGCTGGCTCTGCTCGACAAACTCATGGGCGGCGCCCGTCCGCTCGACCAGAGCGACCGCGAGTTCTACGGCGACCTGGCGCTCAACCCCGAGGCGACCGTGGAGCAGATCGCCGAGATGTACGGCCTGCCGCTGGCCTTGCAGAACACCCACCGCACCCTGCGGGCGCTGTTTCACCACGAATTCCCGAAGGGCTTCGAGCTGGGCGACCGGGTGCGCATGGGGGGCGTCGAGCTGATCGTGCGCGACCTGGACGAGGATGGCGAGATCGTCTCGGTTGGCCTGGACCTGGAGCCGCTGCCGCCGGGCAAGACCCGGTTGCCGCTGCTGCTGCCCCCCGGCCAGATCCGCGAGCGCGTCGAGACATGGTGGAGCCGCACCGCCTTCCGCCGCTGGCAGCAGCGGCAGCGGCGGCCGGGCGCCTGAACGTCAGGCCGGCGC
>JAEYOB010000271.1 GCA_023412175.1 Pseudomonadota bacterium
CTCCCCGGAGGGGAGAGGGTTTCACCGTCAGTGGCTCGTTCCCTCCGACAGGGTGATCTTGTTGTACACGTTGTATTTGCCCACGGGTTTGCGCATGCGCAAACGTTTGACCTCTTCGAAGGTCTGCGCGTCATAGATCACCAGCGCGCCGTCGTCCTCCCACACGCTGACCAGCGCGTAGCGGCCGTCGCGGGTGAACTCGACGTGCGCGGCGGTCTTGCCGGGCTCCGGCGTGATGGTGCGGACGATCTCCAGCGTGCGCTTGTCGATGATCGCCATGGTGTCCTTCTTCGGGCTCAGCATGGCGTCGGCCCAGGCGTACGGCGTATTCTCGTGGCTGCGCAGGAAGAAGCCGGGGCCGAGGCTGTCGATGCGCTTGATGGTCTTCCAGTCCTGCATGTCGATGACGCTGATGGTCGAGCCCTTGAGGTGCTGCGTCGCCATCACCCGCCGCCCGTCGAGCATCCAGGAGATGCCGGAGCCCAGGTGCGGCATGCCCGGCAGGTCGAGCCCCGCCTCCTTGCGGCGGGCGTCGAGGTTGATGACCGTGCCCTGCGCGCCGTCGCGCGCGGCGCCGATCACGGCGCTGTAGTCGTCGCTGAAGAAGAAATCGTCCAGCGGCTCGGCCATCTCGGTCCGGCGCAGCGCAAAGCGCCCCGCCGATTCCGGCACGCCTTCCTCCAGGCCCTTCTCGTAGCTGTGCACGAGGCCGGAGTAGACCGGCGGCGCATCGTCGTTGGTGGCGATCTCCCAGATCTCCGGGATGTCCTTCAGCGCCACGACGAAGCTCTGCCGCGGCGGCGCCGAATAGACGGCGCTGACCCGCGCGCTTTCGCCCTTCTTGTTGGCGACCGGCATCACCTTGATGAGGCTGAGGTCCTTCGCGTCGAGGATGACCAGCGTGCGCGGCAGCGTGTTGCCCGCCGCCACGAAGCGGCCGTCCGCCGACACCGCGATGTTGCGGGTGTTGATGCCGGCGCGCACCTCGGCCACCGTCTGCAGGCTGTAGAGGTCGTAGACCGAGATCCAGCCGTCGCGCGACGCGAAGTAGGCGAAGCGGCCGTCCGGCGAGTACTTCACGCCGCCGTGCAGCGCGAAGCGGCTCTGGAAGCGCGCCAGCGGCTCCATCTTGTCACCGTCGAGGATGGTGACGTGGTGGTCGCCGGCCTCCACCACCGTGAACAGGTTCAGCGGGTCGGAGGCGAACACCGGCTTGGCCGGCAGCTCGGCACGGGTCTTGTGGACGACGTGCGTCCCCTTGATGTCGGCCTCGCCCCACTGCGGATTGCTGTCCGGCGCCTTGTAGATGAAGGCGGTCAGCTCCTTGACCTGCTGCGCGTCGAGCTTGTCGGCGAAGGCCGGCATCTGGGTGGCGGCGCGGCCCTCGGCGATCACCTTGGCAGCCTCCGCCGGCTTCAGGCGGCCGAGATTGTCGGGCAGCAGCGCCGGGCCGATGGCGCCCAGCCGGTCGCCGCCGTGGCAGGCCGCGCAGTGCTCGGCGTAGGTGGCGGCGACGCCCTCCAGGGCGGCGGCGGTTCCGGGAAGCAGCGCCAGCAGGGCGGTGGCGGCCAGGAGCGGTTTCAGCGGGGACTTAAGCATGGCACAGCTCCGCGGCGCGGATTTCGTTGTCGGTCAGGTAGCAGCCGGGATCCTCGGCCCAGGGATCGCCGGTGGTCTGGAAGGCGCGCACCCGCGTGTTGCCGTTGCAGATGCCGAGATGCGCGCACGACGCGCAGCGCCCCGTCACCGGGCGGGGATGCTGCTTCAGCGACGCCAGCAGCGGGTCGGACAGGTCGGTCCAGATCTCCCCGAACGGCCGCTGGCGGACGTTGCCGAGCGTGTGGTCGCTCCACATGGTGTCCGGGTGGACGTTGCCCTGCGTGTCGATGTTGGCGATGTTGACGCCCGAGGAGTTGCCGCCCCAGCGGTTGAGGATCTTCTCGAAGGCTGCGGCCTTCTCCGGCAGGTGCTTGCGCACCCAGTGCAGCATGTAGACGCCGTCGGCGTCGTTGTTGCCGGTGACGATCTCGCGGTGGCGGCCGGCCTGGGCGTCGGCGTACGCCGTCTCGAACAGGTAGTCCATGGCGTGCCGCGTGGTGGCGTGCAGCGCGTCGCGCTCGCGGTTGGTGTTGCCGCGGCCGGCGTAGTTGAGGTGCGACAGGTAGAACTTCTCGATGTCCTCGGCCAGCATCAGGTCGAGGAGCGCCGGCATGTCCTGCGCCGTCTGCTCGGTCAGCGTCAGGCGGATGCCGACCTTGATGCCGGCCTGCCGGCACAGCCGGATGCCGTGCAGCGAGGACTGGAACGCGCCCTTGCGGCGGCGGAAATAGTCGTGCGTCTCCTCCAGCCCGTCCAGGCTGATGCCGACATAGTCGTAGTCGGCGGCCTTGATGGCCCCGATGCGGCTCTCGTCGATCAGCGTGCCGTTGGACGACAGCCCGACGTAGAAGCCGAGGTCCTTGGCCCGCGCGGAGATCTCGAAGATGTCCGGCCGCATCAGCGGCTCGCCGCCCGACAGGATCAGCACCGGCACGCGGAACGCCTTCAGGTCGCCCAGCACCTTGAAGATCTCGGCGGTACCGAGTTCGCCGGGGAAATCATGGTCGGCGGAGAAGGAATAGCAGTGCAGGCACGACAGGTTGCAGCGCCGCACCAGGTTCCAGATGACGACCGGCCCAAGCGGACCGGAGGACGGATGCGGTGCGGCGGCGCGGCGCGGCGCCTCGGCCAGCGCCACCAGGGCGCGCATGTACTGGCTCAAGCGGAACATCGGACGGAGTCTCCCTGCCGTTCAGCCCATTGATACGGCTGGTTCGACAGGGCTCACTTGACCGAAGTCATGTCGCCGGAGCAACCTTTTTTGTTGCTTGTAGAAGAACAATATTTTCTGAAAACACGCCTTCGTATTGCGGCGGGAACCGATTACATGATCGGCCATACAGGATTTCCGGAGTTTCTCCCATGCCGCTCGACACTGTTGCCCTGCCGCCCGCCGGCGCCCTGAACCAGCCGGCGCTGGACCGGCTTTTCCTGGAGGCGCGGACCCACAACGGCTGGCTCGACCGTCCCGTCCCCGACGACCTGCTGCGTCAGGTCTACGACCTCGCCCGCATGGGGCCGACCGCGGTCAACACCCAGCCCATGCGCGTCGTCTTCGTCCGCACGGCGGAGGGCAAGGAGCGCCTGAAGCCGGCGCTGTCCGCCGGCAACGTCGAGAAGACCATGGCCGCCCCGGTCACCGCCATCGTCGGCTACGACCTCGATTTCGTGGACACGCTGCCGCGCGTCTTCCCGCACGTGGACGCGCGCCCCTGGTTCGCCGGCAACGACGCGATGATTCAGGAATCCGCGTTCCGCAACAGTTCGCTCCAGGGCGCCTACCTGATGCTGGCCGCCCGCGCGGTGGGCCTGGACGTCGGCCCGATGTCGGGCTTCGACGCCGCCAAGGTGGAGGCGGAGTTCTTCCCCGGCCGGAACGTCCGGGCGAACTTCCTGTGCAACCTCGGCTACGGCGACGCCGCGGCGCTGTTCCCGCGCAGCCCGCGCCTGGACTTCGAGGAAGTGGCGACGCTGGCGTAAGGCGTCACCCCTGGATGCGCAGCCCGGTCTTCTTGAGGATCTTCGTCGAGTACAGCACCGTGTGGCTGCGCGCCAGACCGTCCAGCAGGTCCGCCATCTCGGCCACCCGCGCCTCGACCTCGGCCCGGTCCTTGGCGTGGACCATGGCGAACAGCGTGTAGGGCCACACCGGCGGCTTAGCCGGGCGGCGGTAGCAGTGGCTGACGTACTCCAGCGCCGCCAGCCGCCGGCCGGCCTCGTCGATCACCTCCAGCGGCACCTCCCAGACGGTCATGCCGTTGGCGGTGTAGCCGAGCTTGTAATGGTTGGGCACGGCGGCGATGCGGCGGACGATGCCCTGCTCCTGCATGAAGCGGAAGCGGGCGATCACCTCCTCCACCGGGATGCCGACCGTCTCCGCCACCGCGGCGAAGGGGCGCGCCACGACGGGAAGCCCCTCCTGCGTCGCCAGCATGATCCGGCGGTCGATCTCGTCCAGAACAGAAGCGTCGCTCATGCCTTGAACCTCAGGTTCAGGTAGTACTCGGCGAGCTTGGGGAACGGGAACACCGGCAGCCCGGTGCGCTCCTCGATGGCGCCGCAGACCTCGGCCACCCGCTCCGGCGTCTCGGTGGCGACGACGAACCACATGTTCAGCGCGTGCTCGCGGGCGTAGTTGTGCGCGACCTCGGGGAAGGCGTTGACCTCCGCCACGACGCGGTCGAACTCCTCCACCGGCACCTGCATGGCCGCCAGCGTCAGGCCGCCGCCCAGACGTTCGGCGTGGAACATCGGGCCGAAACGGCTGAGCACCCCGGCCTCGACCATCGCCTGCACGCGGGCCAGCACGCCGTCCTCCGGCAAGCCCAATTCCTCGCCCACCGCGGCGAACGGGCGGTCCACCAGCGGCACACCGTCCTGCAAACGGTTCAGCAGGGCACGGTCGGTCGGGTCCAGTTCCATCATGCCCTCCGCGCGCCGTAGCACGGCGCGGTCTGCTTGAAGCGCCGCACGGTGAACAGCAGTTCGCGGCGCACGCCCTCCAGGCCGCACGCCGCGGCGAGGTTCTCGACGCAGCGCGCCACCTCGTCCGGGTCGCGGCCGTGGATCATGGTGAACAGGTTGTAAGGCCACTCCGCCCCGCGCCGGGGCCGCTGGTAGCACAGCGACACCCCGCGGCAGCCGGCCAGCCGGTCGCCGGCCTCGTCCACGATGTCGTCGGGAATGTCCCAGACCACCATGGCGTTGGACGTGTAGCCCAGCGCCTGGTGATCGACGATGACGCCGAAGCGCGACACCGCGCCGGTCTCGGTCAGGCGGGCGATCTCGGCGATCACCTCGTCCTCGCTGGCGCCGATGTCCTCGGCGACGGCGCGGTACGGCCGCTCGACCAGCGGCAGGCCGCGGCGCAGCCAGCCCAGCAGGCGTTCCCTCACGATCAGTTCCATAGCGGGAACCCCAGGTCCAGACGGTGGGCGCGCACCAGCGGGAACTCCTGCACCTCCAGGCCGGTGGCCTGGGCGATGGCGGCCATCACGCCCTCAACCCGCTCGCGGGTCGGCGCGGTGACGACGAACCACAGGTTCAGCCGGTGGGCGCGCTGGTAGTTGTGGTTGACCTCCTCGAAGCCGTCCACCAGGGCGGCCACGCCCTCCAGCCGCTCCTCCGGCACCGCCATGGCGGCC
>JAEYOB010000355.1 GCA_023412175.1 Pseudomonadota bacterium
GACCCGCAACGCCTGATCGAATACCTTGCCCTGCAGGGCGTCGCGGCGGCAATCCGCACCGTTTCACCGGCCGGCCGGCCGGTGAGCACGGCGTTGCGGGACGCCGCGCGGGAAGCCGGCTGCGACCTGCTGGTGATGGGTGCCTACGGCCACAGCCGGGTGCGGGAAATGGTGCTGGGCGGCGTCACCCAGGACGTGCTGCGCCGCCCGCCGCCGCTGCCGGTCCTGATGGCGCATTGAGGCGGATGCTCGATGGGCGGCATCAAGCACCTTCCGCATCACACCGTCGGCACCACGAACCAGTCGCGGGAGACGCTGCTGGAGGCGATCCCTTCCAGGGTCAGGGTGCCGCCGTCATAGCTGACGATGGCGCCGGCGGCATCGCCCCCCACCGTATAGGCGGAGGTGGCGAACTGGATGCGGTCGCCCTCGGCGAAGCTGAAGTCGCGGATGGTGTCGTCCCCGGCTCCGGGGACGAAGACGAAGAGGTCGGCCCCGCCGCCGCCGATCAGCGTGTCCGGGCCGCGGTCGCCGAACAGGATGTCGTCGCCCAGGTCACCCCACAGCTCGTCGCCTCCCTGGCCGCCGTACAGCGAGTCCGAGCCCTGCCCGCCGCGGAGCGTGTCGGCGCCCAGGTTGCCGAGCAGCAGGTCGTTGTCGGTGTTTCCGTTGAGGAAATCGTCACCCTGGCCGCCGAACAGGATGTCGGTGCCCTCGGCGCCGGCAAGCACGTCGTTTCCCTGATTGCCGTACAGCGTGTTGTTCGCCTGGTTGCCGGCAACGACGTCGCTTCCCGCGCTGCCGATGACGTTCTCGATCAAGGAACGCGGGTCGTCGTTGTAGAGGTAGGCGTTCGCCACGTTGCCGCGCGCCAGCACGGCCGGATCGTTGACGTTGAGGCGCGCCAGCTGCCCGGGGGCGAAGGTGCTCCACTGGCCCGGCGCCAGGTTCACGTTGACGCCTTCGCCGAAGGCCGACAGGTCGTAGGTGTCGATGCCGCCGCCGTCCCAGACGGTGCGGAAGATCACCCCCTGGTCGGGCGTGAACCGGTAGACGGTGTTGTCGGTGTTGGTGGCGTAGTTCGCGCCGTACAGGTACTGGATCGCCGTAATGTCGTCGAGCATCGGCCCCGCGGGATAGGAACCGGGCTCCACGGTGTGGGTCTCGGTGAGTGGCGCGTCGGCGTAGGAGCGGTAGCTCATCACCGACATCTCGACGGACTCCGTCGCGTCGCCGACGGCGCCGCCGATGCTGCTGTCGTGCGGGTGCTTGAGGCCGAGCGCATGGCCGGTCTCGTGCACCGCCGTCTCGAACTCATAGTTCCCCGGCTGCCATGTGGCCGCGCCGGTCATCCGCGGGCCGAGCCAGACGTCGCCGCCCAGGGGCGACGAATGCGGGTAGTAGGTGTGCGCCGTGCTGGTCTGCCCGGTGCCGGAATAGCGGATGTCCGCCACTTGGCCCGGCTCGGAAACCGGGGTGAAGGTCAGGTTGGCGACGCTCGCCCACGACGCAAGCGCCGTGGTGACGGCCTGCTGCTGTTCGGCGGTCAGGGTGGTGAATCGGTCGAACGGCTCGCTTCCCGCCGCGTATCCGGCCCAGGTCGAGCCTGCCGTCGGAAATCCATAAGTCAGCGTCGATGTGTCGGCGCGGACGCCGGTAAGCAGAGCGTCGATGTGATTGTCGCCCGACAGAGCCACACTGGTCGCACCGGCGGCCATGCTCGCCTCCTCTTTCCATTTCCTTGGGCCGGGATGCGTCGAAGATCCCGGTCGGCCACCCGTCTTGCGGGACCGGCTTTGTTGCTCAAACAGTGAAATCAGCAAAAACCTCAAACCAAGCCGTGGCGGGGACGATATTTTTGCGACAAAGCCAAATTTTTATTTTGATTTGAAAGGAAAGCGCACTCCCAAGCAAATTGTCACAAATTTGCTGACGGCGACTTGTCGTTTTTTTGTGAACTGGAAAGGATTAGCGCTTGGCTTGGGCGGAGGAATAACGGCAGCATCGGGTGTGTTGGTGTCTGGCGGCTTTCCCGCGCCCCGACCGAAGGACACAGGCGGCACTTCTCATGATCGAAGACGATCCGTGGCTCGATTCCGGCATCGAGGCGGAGGACGACGCGCCGATGTTGAAGCCGCGGCACCCGTGGTTCGAGTATGCGGGGGTGGAAGATCCGGTGCGGCTTCCCAAATCGATGCCGCACGCCCAATATGATCGGGCACCCTCCTCCCGCAAGCCGGAAGATCCTGCGTGATCCGTGCCGCCCTTGTTGTCGCGCTCTGCGCCGCTTTTGCCCTCACCCTTGCCGCCCGCTCCGCTGCGGCCGGCCCGCCGCGCCTGGAACTTCCCATCGACTGCCGGATGGGCGAGGTCTGCTTCGTGCAGAACTACGTCGACAACGACGCCGGGCCGGGGCGGCAGGACCATGCCTGCGGCCCGCTGACCTACGACGGCCACGATGGCACCGATTTCCGGCTGCCGGACTATGTGATGATGGAGAAGGGCGTCCCGGTTCTGGCCGCCGCTCCGGGCACCGTGGTGGCTCTGCGCGACGGCATGGACGACATCAACATGAACCTCGTCGGCCGCGAGAAGCTGATGAAGGTCGGCGGTGGCAACGCGGTCATCCTCGACCACGGCGACGGCTGGCAGACCTCGTACCTCCACATGAAGCGCGGCAGCGTCGCCGTGCAGAAGGGGCAGCGCGTGGAGGCCGGGCAGAAGCTCGGGCTGATCGGCCTGTCCGGCCTGACCGAGTTTCCGCACCTGCATTTCGGCGTGCGCCACAACAACAAGCCGCTGGACCCCTTCGTCGGCGAAGCCGCCTACGCCGCCTGCGGCCAGACCTACGCGCCGCTGTGGAGCGAGGCAGCGGCCAAGGCGCTGGCCTACAAGCCGACCGCCGGCCTGGGCGCCGGCTTCGCCGTCCGCACGCCGGACGCCGAAGCGGCGCGGCGCGGCGAGTACGCCGACGC
>JAEYOB010000454.1 GCA_023412175.1 Pseudomonadota bacterium
GTCATCGGTCGGCCTCGCTTTCGGCTGCCGCATATAGCCCGGCCACGAAGGCGCGCACCAAGTTGGGAATGTGCGGCTGTCCCTGCATGAGCGGGCGCTCGGGCAGACGCGCGGGGAGCCCGTGCACCGGCCACAGCGTCCGCACACCGCCGTCCTCGGCCACGTAGACGAAGAGTTCACCCAGGCCGGGCGCAACTCCGGCCAGGATGACGATGGACACGCCCGCATCGCCGGGCAGCGCCACCAGATTGGGAGGGGCCGCAATCATGCCGGCACCCGCTGGGCCGAGGCGGCGATGGCCTCGGCCAAGCCCGCCACGGTGTCGCTGTACGCGCAGCTATCGACCGTGGCGCCGAAGCGCATGGTGACGGCGATCTCCAACGCCTCAAAGTCGGGCGCGCCCAGGCGCAGGAGCGTCAGCCGAGCGGAGGGCGGCGCGGCGCCCTCCGGGTTGGTGGTGCGGCCCATTCGCCGGCCGAGCCAGACACGTAGCCATGCCAGGATCTCGCGGCGGTCAGTCATGGCGCGGAGCCTTCTGCCCGGTAGGGCGGTTCCAGTCCTGGCCGGCACCCCAGCGGACACCGCCAATCATCCACTCGCTGGGCTCCGGCTCCTCGGCATCGTCCGCAGGCTCGGCCGGGGGAAGCGGGAAGCTGTCCTCGTACTTGCGGAGCATGGCGAGCATGGCTCCGGCGGCGTGCACCAGGTTGGCCCGCACCTCGGCCGGCGGGGTGTCACAGTCCCCGGCGCCCAAAAGGGACTGCACCGTCTCGGCGAGCGTGCCAAGTGAAGCGGTGGGCACCGCCGCGCCGTGCTCGGCGACGCAGGCGGAGGCCACGTGGGAGAGGAGGTTGGCGAAGCGGTTGCCCGCGTCGTTGTCCAGTTCGGCCGGGTAGTGGTCGAGCAGGACCAGGACCGGGAGGGAGGCGGGCTCAGCCATGGGCGGCCTCCGCAGCGGCACGGCGGGCAGCACGGCGTTGGCGGCGGTCGAAGGATTGAACGGCCGCGACGGCGACGGCGGCCACCTGGACCATGCGCTCGCGGTACTCGGCGTCGCCGGTGTCGGGGCCGATCTTCTGAAGCTGGATGCGGGTCTGTTCCACCAGCTCGGACAGGCTGTGCGCGTCGTCGTGGGCGTTGTTGTAGCCGCGTTGGAGGTGGCGACCGCGCTCGCTTGCCACGTCGCCCAACGCGTCCTCCAGGCCGCCCAGGAATTCGTCGCTAAGGTCGATGCCGGAGAACTCCGGGATTTCGACTGCAATCCGGATGTCATCCATGGCCCACCTCACGCGTTCGCTAAGTGGAGGGGGATGAGGTCGTACTTGCCCTCGGCGTTCCGGCGCTTGACGCGCAGGTAGATGGCCTTGCCGGCCGTCTCCATGGCGTCGTCTATGGCCTTCATGGCCGCCAGCCACCGGGGGTGCGTGATGTTCAGCCGGCGCAGGCGCACCAGCTCGGCCACGCGCACGCCGGCTTGGTCACCGATGCCGAAGGCCGAGGCGATGATGGCCTTGACCTCGTCCGACGCTTCCGCCTCGGCCAGGTACTCGTTCAGCGCCGCCTTCGCGGCCTCGATGGTGAGGCCGACCGTGATGCGCTCCTGCACCTGGATCTCGACCTTGAAGCTGCGGTCGTGGGTGAAGAAGGAGACGTTGCCGCCCTTGCCCCCCATCTGCACGCCGTAGTCGCTGGCGACGGTGTCAATCAGGGCTTGAGCCTCGGCGAAGCTCATGGCCTTGAAGCGGGAGAGCGTGGCGTTGATGGAGAGCGCGCCACCGGCGACGGTGCGGACGAAGGCGTCCTCCAGCAGCTTGTGCGGCTTGACCAGCTTCTCCGGGGTGAGGCGGCCGTCTTCCTCCCGCCAGAACGCCTTGTCGCCGATGATCTCGCGAGCGTCGGGCACCGTGGGCAGCGCCTTCAGGGCGTCCAGCGCGTCCCAAAAGGGGTGTCCGGCCTCCAGCGCTAGGTCTGCGGCGACAATGAGGTCCAGCGCCCAGCGCAGATGCTTGGCGAGCGTCGGGGTGCCGGGCTGAAGCGGCGGGATCTCCGCCAGCACCTCTTCGACGGAGGGGCGGGCGTCAAGCCGCGTGGGGGTAACGGTGGTCATTGTTGGGCACCTTCTGTTGACGACGGGGGTTCGGGGTCGTTGGGTTGTCATGCCGGCTCCTCCACGCGCACCCGCAACGCCGGGCCGCGGGGCTGGTCCAGGCCGACGACCTGAAGGAGCGCCGCCGAGAGCACCTGCTCCGTCCGCTGGGCCGGGCCGTGCAGGGTGACGCCGTCGCGCACGCACTCGGCGACGAAAACGGCGTGGCGCAGGTCGATGGACGGGCGCAGGCAGACCCAACCGCCCGGCGTCGGGCGGATGCGGACGAACTCCGGCTCGCCGTCCTCGGGGCGGATCAGCGTCAGGCCCCAGGTTTCGTCCTGGTGCATGCGGGCGTGGACCACGCCACGCGCGACCATGCCGACGCCGGGCACTTCGATCTCCACCGTCGCGCCGGGCTTGGGGGGCAGGAGTGGCTTCTTCACGACACCACCTCGCCGTCCAGCGCCACGAGGCGCGGCTTCACGCGGGGCGCCGGCGGGGGTGGTGCCGGTTCGGGCAGCGGCACCGGCAGCAGGAGGGCCACCACGCTGTCCAGCAGCACCGCCCAGGTTGCCAGCGCGTCGGCGCTTTGCTGGGCCACCTCCGCGGTGAAGTGGGCGCCCTCGGGGCGTCTGGCGATGACTGCGAAGGTTTCCGCGTAGCGGCCCACCAGATCGTGCAGGGCGATGGTGAGGCGGACGGCCTCGGCCACGTCGGGGTGGTGGGACGGGAGGGTCATGACCCGGCTCCCTGGTTGTGGATGCAGGTCGGGCAGGTGCGCGACAGGCGCACGGCCTGGGGGCTGGCGGTGGAGAAGCCGCGGGCGCGGTTCTCAAGGCATTCGGTGGCGGGGATGGCGCCGATCACCGGGCACTCCACCCGCTCGGCCAGCAGGTGGGCGCGCACCGCCGCCGCCACGGCCGCGGTGTCGCCGAGGTACTTCCGGTTGATGACCTGGGAGACGGTGGCGGGGGAGTAGCCGATCTTCTCGCCGATGCGGGCGAGGCTGCCGCACTTGTCGCAGGCGGCGGCGAGCGCCGCCACCCACACGGGGATGGACGGCCCCCAGGCGTTCAGCGCGTTGGCGGCGTGGTTGGCGGCCTTGGAGCCGGCGGGCCGGTTCGAGCGGATCACGGCTGGACCTCCACGGCGGCACGGGTGGGCAGCGGATGCACCTCCCGCGTGTTGGGGTCGTAGACGTGGGCCTCCACGGCGGGGCGGCCGTCGCGCGCCGGTTTCGCGATGCGGTACTGCGGCGCCTCGGGGCCGCTGTCGCGGACCAAGCTGAAGCGCTTGCAGCCGTTGGTCACCTTGCCGGGCTCGCGCCGCAGCTCGGCCAGATAGCCGGCCCGGCGCAACGCGCCCAGGTAGGTCGTGGCGTTCGTGTAGGAGCGGTCGGCGGTCTCGTCGTCGGCCAGCGCCATCTCCAGCAACTCGTCGATGGTGGCCTTGCCGCGGATGCGCAGGGCGGCCCAGAGGCGGTCGCGCAGGGTGGAACCCTTGCGGCGGCGGAAGCGCTGGGTCAGCTCCTTCTTCGGGCCGGCGGTGATGCGGCCACCGCCGGCCAGGAAGGCCACGCCCAGGGGGGTGAGCTGGAAGCAGCCGCGGGCGGTGCGCTCGATCAGGTCGCGGATGACGAGGTTTCCCGCGACGCGGGATATCTCGCCCCTGGGTAACCCGGTGGCCTTGGCGAAGTCGTCCACCGTGAGGCAGGTGCCGGGCGTCAGGGCGTCCAGCAGCGCGTTGGCGTTGGGGGCGCTGTCGGCCATGGTCAGGCGGCCTCCGCCCTGGCCGGCGGCGCGATACGCGGCACTTCGACCGGCGCGCCGGTGTTACGGTCGTTCAGCAGCACCACGCCGCCCATGTCGGTCAGGCCGACCCCCAGCGCCGCCGGGTCGCCGCCCAGGCGCTTGGCGTGGCGCTCGATGGCGCCGATGGCCTCCTTGATCTCCCGGAAGCGGCCACGTGACGCCTCGTGGAGGAAGCGCACCAGGTCGGGCTTCACCTTCACTCCGCACAGCGCGCCGACCATCGTCTCGGTGTCGGCAAGCTGGCCGTCCCGGAACTCGACGTAGGCCGCCACGCGGCTGGCGACCTGGGGGAACTTTGCGAGGTTGTGGCGGATGCGCCCCATGCCCACCAGGATGAAGGGGATCTCCAGCGCGTCGGACAGGTCGCGGATGGTCTCCAGGATGCGGGGCGAGCGGGTGATGTGGTCGGCCTCGTCCACCAGGACGGCGAAGGCGCGGTTGCCGAGACGGGCGGCGTCGGCCTTGGCGGAAAGGGCCTGGAGCGCTTGGCGGTACATCTTCTCGAAGCTGTGCTCCGGCGCGACGTTCAGGCGCTCCAGCAGCTCGCGCATGAACCAGGCCGGGGTCCACTCCTTCTTCGCGCGGAGGAAGACCGATTGGGTCTGGGTGGCCCACCATTGGGTCACGGTGGACTTGCCGCGTCCCGGTTCGCCGTCCACCACCATCAGGCACGCCTCGGCGGCGCCCCGCTGTTCCACGGCCTTCAGACCGGCCATGAACGCCTTGGCGTTCAACGTGTTTACGAACTGTGCACGCATGGTCAGGCTGCCTCGGATTGGGAGTGGATGAGGGCGGTCAGGGTCGCGGCGTCGATGCCGTTCATCTCCGCCTCAAGACGGAAGGACGGGCTTTGCAGGGCGGTGCGCAGGCCGTCGCGGTCCTGGGCGGTCACCCGCGCGGGGCGAGCGAGAAGCCAGAGCACCCACTCCACGTCGTCCACAAAGCGCGGGCGGGCATCGGGGTCGGCGGCCGGGGCCGGCGCCAGGGCGACGGGGGTGGCCATGGCGTCGATGATGAGGGACGCTTCCTCCAGCTCGGCGGCGGGGAACGGCATGGCCATGGGCACCGCGGGCGTGTGGTCCAGCATGAGCGGGGTGCGCAGCTCGGCCTCGGCGGTGTCCTTGTGGGCCGCGAGGCGGGCGAGCTTGCCCTGGACGCGGTTCTCGCGGGCCTTCTGCGCCATGGAGACGGGGACGTAGCTGGTGCGGTGGTACTCCCACGTCGCATTGCAGACGTGGCGGCCATCCAGCAGGCGCACCGACACGCTGCTGCCGTCGTGGATGTCGAAGGCCACCATCACCTCCACATCGTGCAGCGCTTCCAGGGCGTCGTGGCCGTACTGGTTGCCCAGCAGGGCCACACGGCCGCGCTGGACCTTGCGGCGCATCGCCGGGCGGAAGAGGTCGGCGGCATCGGCGGTGGGGAGCGGGTCGGCCTGCCAGCCGGCGGCCTCGGCCGCCGCCCACACCTCGTTGGGCGAGCGCCCGCGCAGGAAGCTGTGGCGGCGCTCGTTGTAGGCTTCCACCTCCCGACCGATGAACGAAATGAAGTCGCTCCAGGGCATCAGCGCGCGCGAGGTGCCAGTGGTGGCGATGTCCTTGCGCGTGATTTTGAAAGACTTCTGGCGGGCCTCGCGGTCCATGTGCTGGCCCATGTAGGTGGGCAGCTTCTGCGCCGCCTTGTGCCAGAGCGTGGAGTTCAGCCGCTCGATGACGCCGCGGGCCTGGGAGTTCCAGGGCGCCGAGTTCATCTTGGTGATGCGCAACCGGGCCAACATGCCGGTGATGTCGGCGTCCCACAGCCGGTTGTTCGCGCCGGAGCCGTTGTCGTAGTACCAGATGTCCGGCGTGGTGCTGGTGGTGACGGCGTAGCGGAGCGCGTCGGCCACGGCCCAGGTGTTCTCGGCCAGCGCCACCGACCAGCCGACGACGCGACGGGTGAACACGTCGATGATGGCGGTCACCTCGGGCCGGAAGGGCCGGCCGTGGGTCGGGTGCGCGACCTCGGCCTTGAAGGTGTGGCCGTCGCCGACGAACACTGCGCCCGGCCACAGCTCGTTCACCTCGCGGATCGTGTATGCCTTGAGCGCCTTCAGCGCCCGCGGCCCCATGCGGCCGGCGTGACGGGTGATGGCGCTTAACCGCTTCAGGAAGGTGCGGGCCTGGTCGTAGCTGGGCGGCGTCACGCCCATGGGCAGGCGGGCCGGCAGCTCGGCCAGGACGGTGGTCAGCGCCGGCTGGTGGGGACGGCCCCAGAGGTCTAGGAACGGGCCGGCCCAGGCGGGGAT
>JAEYOB010000757.1 GCA_023412175.1 Pseudomonadota bacterium
TCGCGGTGCCGGCCGCGGCCGTTCGCCCCTACCGTTCATCCGCGGGTTTCCTTCGCGCAATGCGGCGAACTGTGAGCCGGGCCACATCGCCCCGCCGGGCGGCTGTGCAGAGTGAGGGCCACCACCCCATCAGGAGGATCCGCCATGCACCACGCCTTGCCGCTCCTTGCGCTCGCCGCTTTCGTCCTCAGCGTCGGCCCGTCGTTCGCCGCATCGCCCGCCGCCAGCCTGCGCGGCGGCGCGGTGTCGCTCAATCCGCAGCCGCTGCCGCCGGTGGCCCTGGAGGGCAAGCTCCTCCGCAAGCCGCCCGTTTGCCTGAGCTGCCCGCAATCGGGCCTGCGCCTGCCGGGCAGCGACCGCAGCCTCAACCCGCAGCCGCTGCCGCCCAGGCTGTACAGCCCGCTTGTCCGCTGACGGCGTGCACGCGCGTTCCCAAGGGGCGCCCGGTCCACCGGCCGGGCGCCCTTTCCGTTTGCCCGCAGGGTCCCGGTCAATCGTGGACGCTGAAGCGTCCGTGCGAGGCCTGGGCGGTCAGGCGCTGGAACTCGGCTCCGTTCATGTGGATCAGCGTCTCGTGGTCGCCGCCCTCGAAATAGACGTCGGGCTGGGCGGACAGACTGTCGTCCACGATCATGTCCATGCCATAGGCCGCGCCCATCACCGGCACGGCGCCCTCGACGCAGTCGAGGAACAGCGCCTGCATCTCCGGCTCGGCGGCGATATGCAGGTGGCGGCAGGTCTGCGCCTCCAGATCGGCGAGGCGGATGCGATGGGTGGCCGGCAGCACCGCCAGCAGATAGCCGATGTCGTCCTTCAGCACGACGCCCTTGGCCAGGCGGTCGCCCGGGATATGGCTGGCCTCGGCCGTGCGCAGCGATGAGTTGGTCGGCGCGTGCCGCACCACGTCGTAGCGCGCGGTCTGCTGGTCGAGGAACTGTTCCATCGTGATCGCGATACCCATGGCATGACCTCCCGAACAGGAACGGAGCCGGCGGATCGGCCGCGGGAGTCTATGCCCGATCGCGGGGACGGGGAAGGATCGCTTCCGGCGTCGGCGGTCCCTCCAATATGGGGGAGCGGCGGGTATCAGTGCACCGTCAGCAGTTCGGTCACCACGTTGGCGCCGCTGCGCGCCAGCTCCTCGGCGCGGGCCACGAAGTCGGTGCGGCCGGAGAAGCCGCCGCGCTCGGACACCGTATGGATCCACGCCTGCGAGGTGCCCAGGCCGATCAGGCGGGCGATCATCTCGTTGGTGGTGCGCAGGGACATGGCGCCGCTGCGGTCGTCGCGCGGCGCGTGCACCATGAAGGTGGCGCCTACCTCTGCGCGGCGCGGGAAGCCGGCCATGAACACGCCGAAGCACATGCTCTCGCAGCTGCTTTCGCGGCGGACCATGGTGACGACGCTGCGGCCGGCGCCGCGGGCCCGCAGCATGGCATCCACCATGGCGAAGCCGGCCTTGACGTAGCCGCCGGGGCTGTCCAGCTCGACCACCACCGGGCGCGCCGCCGGGGCGGCGCCCAGGGCGACGATGAAGTCGGCGGCGACGTCCGGGGTGATGACGCCGCTGACGCGGACCAGCGTGCGCTCCGCCTCCATCCTCCGCTCGACCGAGCCGGTCATCTCCGTGGCCTGCGCGGCGCACGGCAGGGAAGCCAGCAGGATCAGGGCGGTGAACAGGTGGCGCATCGGAACCCCCTCGGTGGACGTGGCCCGATCCTAGGGGGGAAGGCGGTGCGCCGGCTGTGCGGCGGCCCACAGGCGGCGTGTTTTGCCCGTCCCGCCGGCCGTGCGCGAACGGAGCAAGGACGGCAGGGCGAAGTAACGCCTTTGACGGCTCAGGGGAGGCCGACGGGCGGTGTACTATGCGCCGTCACATATTCCTTTCCAGGCTCCTTTACAGGAGACGGCCATGGCGGCGGTGCGGATCGCATTCGACAAGGAACTCGTCCTCGCCGGGCATTTCCTCCTCAAGCATCTGGAGCGCGAGGAGCTGCGGAAGCTGGCGGCCAGCGCCCGCCTCTCGCACCATCCGAAGAACGCCGTCATCTTCCAGAAGGGCGATCCGGGCGACAGCATGATGGCGGTCATCCGCGGCCGGGTGAAGATCTGCTCGCATTCCCTGGACGGCAAGGAGCTGGTGCTGAGCATCGTCAACAAGGGCGGCGTGTTCGGCGAGATCGCGCTGCTCGACGGCGAGCCGCGCACCGCCGACGCCGTGGCGCTGGAGGAAGTCGACCTGCTGGTGCTCGACCGCGCGCAGCTCATGCCGCTGCTGACCGGGCGCCCGGACGTGGCGTTCCGCATCATCGGCGTGCTGTGCAAGCGCCTGCGCGCCACCAGCGAACATCTGGAGGACACGCTGTTCCTCGAAGCCTCGTCGCGCTTCGCCCGCGCGCTCAAGCGCCTCGCCGGCGCCTTCGGCCGCCCGGCGGCGGAGGGCGTGCGGCTGGACATCAAGCTGTCCCAGCAGCAGCTCGGCTGCCTCGTCGGCGTGTCGCGCGAGAGCATCAACAAGCTGCTCAACGAGTGGCAGCGCGCCGGCGTGATCCAGATGGCCAGCGGCTATATCACCATCCTCGACGCCAACGCGCTGGAGGAGATTTCGGAATCCTGCGAATGATGTGGTCCAGCCCACAGCGGGCCTGACCGCGCGGCGCTATGCTCCCTCCTGTCCATCGTTCCACCGATCCAGGGAGCCTGCGATGATCCGCAAATGCCTTCTGCCCGCCGCGGCGCTGCTGCTGACCGCCGGTTCGGCTTTCGCGCAGGACGCGGGCGGCATCGGCTTCGCTCCCGGCGGCCCTTCGGCCGCCAACATGGCCCAGGCT
>JAEYOB010000479.1 GCA_023412175.1 Pseudomonadota bacterium
CGCGCCACCACCGACGGCAAGACCTTCACCGTCCAAACCCGCGGCGGCCGGATCGACGACGTCCGGCTGGGCGAGGGCAACATCGTCATCCACGACCTGGGCGGCAAGGAGAGCATCGTCATCGACGTGCCGGTGCAGGGGCCGCTGCGCACCGTGCTGACGGTGCTCGACCACCCGCCGCTGGAATACCCGAAGCGCCTGGACATGGACCCGCGCCGCACCACCGGCATGGTGGACGCCAAGCTGCACCTGCAGTTCCCGCTGCTGGTGGACCTGAAGGTCGAACAGGTCGAGGTCGGCGTCACCGGCAAGGGGGCCGGCGTCGGCATCGAGAAGGTCGCGGCCGGGCTGGACGCCACCGACGGCGCGGTGGACGTGTCGCTGGACGTCAAGGGCATGTCGGTGAAGGGCACCGCCAAGCTGGACGGCGTGCCGGCCAGCGTGGAGTGGCGGGAGTCCTTCGTGTCCGACGGCAAGGGGCCGCGCACCCGCATCGCGGTGAAGGCGACGCCGAGCGCCGCCGACTTCGCCCGCTTCATCCCCGACCCCGCCGGTTACGCCGAGGGGCCGGTGGGCACCGACATCCTGTTCACGGTGGACCGGAACAAGCGCCTCGGCCTCACCGGCACGCTGGACCTGGGCAAGACAACGCTGGCCATCCCGGAGCTGGGCTGGGCCAAGCGGCCGGGCACCGCCGCCACCGGCCGCTTCGCGCTGGAGTTCCAGAAGGACAGGGTCGCCAAGGTCAGCGGCATCAGCGTCGAGGGCGGCGGGCTCAAGGCCGCCGGCTCCATCGACCTCGTGCCGGCGACCAATTCGCTGGCGCGCATCGTGGTCCGCGAGCTGTCGGCCGGCCGCACCAGCGCCCGCGGCGAGCTGGTGGTGCGCGACGGCGCCCATGTCGTCAACCTGACCGGCGACAGCCTGGACGCCGAAGCCTTCCTGAAGCACTCCCGCGGCGCCTCCGACACGGGGGAGGCCAAGCGCACACCGCTGGCGGTGACTGCGCGGGTCGGGCGCGTGGTGTTCGGCGAGGGGCGTTATCTCTCCAACGTGGTCGCCGACGTGCGCAACAACGGCACGGCGTGGAGCAAGCTCGACGTCAAGGCGCGGGCCGGCGACAAGGGTTCGCTGACGGTCACCTACGGGCCGGCGGGGCAGCGCCATCAGGTCGCCATCGTCGGCGAGGACGCCGGAACGGTGCTGCGCATGCTCGACGTCAGCGACCGCATCCAGGGCGGCACGCTGCGCATCGACGGCACGACGCTGGAAGCGCGGCCCGACGCGGTGATCGAAGGGCAGGTCGAGATGCTCGACTACACGGTCGTCGATGCCCCGACCCTGGCGCGTATCCTCAACGCGATCTCGCCCAGCGGGTTCGCCGAGCTGATGGGCGGCGGCAAGGGCATCCACTTCGGCCGGATGACCGGAAACTTCCGCAAGGAGGGCCGGCTGCTGACGCTGAAGGAGCTGCGCACGTCCGGCAGCGCGCTCGGCCTCACGGCGGAGGGCGAGGTGGACATCGACACCGACACCGCCAACCTGCGCGGCACCATCGTGCCGATCTACGGCCTCAACCGCATCATCGGCCAGATCCCGCTGCTGGGCGACGCGCTCAGCGGCGGGGCCGGGCAGGGCATCTTCGCCGCGACGTGGCACGTGCAGGGCCCGTTCGCCAACCCCGACGTGTCGGTGAACCCGCTGGCCGTGCTGGCGCCGGGCTTCCTGCGCAACCTGTTCTTCATGGGGCGGGGGAAGACGGACGGGTCGGTCAAGGGGGACGGCCAGCCCGAGAACGAGCACGGGATTGCCGGCGGGAACTGAAGCCCTTCCCCTTCGGCGGACGGAAGCAAGGTGGGATCGGGTGGGGAAGCAGGGTTTCGGCCTGAATCATGCCTCCCCACCCATCTCCGGGCCCCGGGAGAGTAGAGGGGCCCGATCCGCCTACGCCGCCAGCGGCAGGTTGGCGATGCAGTTCTTCGAACAGACCTTGGAACAGCTCTCGCAGCCGATGCAGTTGCCGGCGGTCTTGACGCTCATGACCTTCTTCTCGGCCTCATCGTCGAAGGCATCGACGATGTCGCCGTCCTCGGTGATGCCGATCAGCTCCAGCACATCGCGCCCGCAGACCTTGAAGCAGCGGCCGCAGCCGATGCACTGCTTGCGGTCGATGCTCTCGACGAACTTCGGCGTCCAACTGCCGCCGCCGCGGGTCAGGCCGGTGACGAATGCGCTCATGCTGTCCATGCTCCTCTCATGCGGTCTCCAGCGCCTTCAGCGCGGCGCGTTTCTCGGCCAGCAGCCGGAAGGCTTCGTAGGTTTCCTGCGCCACCGCGGGGATGCGCTCCCAGCTCACCGGCAGTTCCTCGGAGAGGTCGTGCAGGTCCATCTTCCTCGCCGTGGCGCGGGCGTTCAGCTTCCTGATCTCGTCCTTGAGAGTCGCGGCGTCGGTCATGGGCCGGGCTTCACAGCTGCGCCACGTCGGGATGCTTTCCGATCAGCTCGACCGCCTCGCGGGTCAGCTTGCCGCCGTCGGCCGTCAGCTTCTCCAGCGAGGGGAAGCCGAAGCGGTGCACGTCGCGCAGGTGCTTCGACACCACCACCAGGCGCCCGGCGATCAGCACGATGCGGCCGAAGCCCTCGTGGCTCATCCTCATCATGGTGGAGGCCATGACGC
>JAEYOB010000487.1 GCA_023412175.1 Pseudomonadota bacterium
CCCGCCCGTGGCGCCAGACCGGCTGTCGACAATGCGATTCAACAGTTCCTTCTGACCCAGCGAGGCACCGCAGAGGTTGTCGGCGAATGGGCGTTCTATGCCGCCGTGCTGCTGATCGCGCTGGCGCTGCTTCCGCGTTTCCCCTACCGGCTGTTCTTCAAGACGCACCGCTGGCTGGCCGCCGCCTACCTCGTGCTGGCGTTCCACGCCGTGGTGCTGACCGATTTCGCCTACTGGACCGCCCCCATCGGCGTGGCGATGGCGCTGCTGATCGCCGCCGGCACCTGGGCGGCCGTCCTTGTCCTGCTGCGCCGTGTCGCCGCCGGCCGGCAGGTCCCCGGCGCGATCCGCTTTCTCCACTATTATCCGGGCGTGCGGGTGCTCGAAGCCGAGATCGAGGTGCCGCAGGGGTGGCCGGGGCACAAGGCCGGCCAATTCGCCTTCGTAACCTCCGACGCATCGGAAGGCGCCCACCCCTACACCATCGCCTCCGCCTGGAACGACGCTGAACGGCGCATCACCTTCGTGATCAAGGAACTGGGCGACCACACCCGGCGCCTTCGGGAGAAGCTGCGCGTCGGGCAGGAGGTGAAGGTCGAGGGGCCGTATGGCTGCTTCACGTTCGAGGATGCCTGCCCCCATCAGATCTGGGTCGGCGGCGGCATCGGGGTCACGCCGTTCATCGCCCGCATGAAGGACCTTGCGGCCAGCCCGGACCGCCCCCGGCCGAGCATCGACTTCTTCCACACCACCACCGACTATGACGAGGAAGCGATCGCCAAGCTCACGGCCGACGCGGAGGCGGCACGCATACGCCTGCACGTCCTGGTCGATGCCCGCGACGGCCGCCTCAGCGGCGAGCGCATCCGTACCGCCATGTCCGGATGGCGCGACGCCAGCATCTGGTTCTGCGGCCCCACCGGCTTCGGAGAGGCGTTGCGGCAGGACTTCGCGGCGCATGGCCTGCCCGTGAGGCAGCGCTTCCACCAGGAACTGTTTGCCATGCGGTGAGCCGCCCCGAAAGGTCGGTTTTCCCAGCCGGCGCCCTGCCGTAACCGTCCTCCGCACTGGCGTTCCGACGGGATCCGGACTAATGTGCGCGCGCTGATCATTCTAATTTGGCGCAAATGCAAAACAATGGCCGTTTGGACACCGACAGCCTGATCGAGTCCGTCGTCCGCATCACCGGCCAGCGCGACCGCGCAACCCTGGAGTCGTGCCTCGTCACCACCTTGCAGACGCTGCTGGGCGCACACCGCGTGACCCTCGTCCGCGTCGTCGTGCGCAACGAGAACTGGTATGCCGAGGTCCTGGCGTCCGTCACCACGGGCGCCAGCCTGTTCGAGGGCGGACCGATCCCCGTCTTCGGGAATCCGCTCCTGACGCACCTCGTCGGGCTCGGCGGCCCGGCCGACCTGCCGTACGCCGGCACCGGGATGGCGGTCACTGCCTGCCCCTTCGCGACCGAGCAGCGGACCAGCGAAGGCTGGCTGATCGTCGAAGGCGACCAGCCGTTCACCACGCAGCATGCGCTGATCGGCGGCATGGCGGCAATCTACGGCAACTATCTCTCGATCATCGACGCCACCGAGAACGATACGCTGACCGGGCTGCGCAACCGAAAGACCTTCGACGACCGCGTCGGACGGATCCTGACCGCGGCGCAGGGCGGGGCACCGGCCGAAAGCGCATTCGAGCGGCGCCACGCGGACGCATCCGCCTCGCACTGGCTGGGCGTGCTCGACATCGACCATTTCAAGCGGGTGAACGACACCTTCGGCCACGTCTTCGGCGACGAGGTGCTCCTCCTGTTCGCGCAGCTCATGCGGACCACGTTCCGCACCGACGACCTGCTGTTCCGCTACGGCGGCGAGGAGTTCGTGGTCGTGCTCGCCCCGATCGCGGCGGAGGGCGCGATGGACGCCTTCGAACGGTTCCGGCGCGCGGTGGAAGCATACGACTTCCCCCAGGTCGGCCAAGTGACGGCGAGCATCGGCGTCGTGCGCATTGGCGAGCAGTTCGTACCGTCCGAGGTCGTGGGACACGCCGACGAGGCGCTGTACCACGCCAAGCGGCATGGGCGGAACCGCGTCTGCCTCTATGAGACGCTGGTGGCCGAGGGGCACCTCAGCCAGTCGCATTCGGAAGGCGACGTCGAACTATTCTAAATAAAAACAAACAGTTATAAAATCCGGACACCCCCTGCCTGCGACCGGATGCCGCATTGCAGTTCCGTTCAGCCGAGCGCCTTGTGTGTGCGAACGATTTGCAATCGCACCCCAGGCACGACGGCATGGACACGCATCGGGTTCCAACCATGATCGGAGGAGACGCCGCTTTGCGCCCTGCTCCGTTCCGTCGCGGGGGACGCCTGACCGGCCTGGGCGCGGCGGCGGAGCGCCTGTTCGTCCGGCTGCGGCCGTGGCTGCCGGTGGCCCATACGGTGATGTTCGCGGGCTTCCTCGCCATCCTGTTCGTGCCGCTGCTGCTCGGCGACCCGCCGGCCGAGGCCGGGCCGTTCGACCATTTCACCGTGCTGGCGCACACGCTGCTGTGGGGCGTGTGGTTCCCGCTGGCCTTCCTGTCGGTGGCGCTGACCGGGCGGAGCTGGTGCGGCCTGCTGTGCCCGATGGGGGCCGCGTCCGAATGGTCGGGCAAGGTCGGGCTGAAGCGGCCGGTGCCGGCGTGGCTGCGCTGGCCGGGAACGCCCGTCGCCAGCTTCATCCTGATCACCGTGTGGGGCCAGACGGTGGGCGTTCGCGACCATCCCGAGGCCGCCGCCATCCTGTTCGGCTCGGTCTTCGCAGCGGCGCTGGCCATCGGCTTCCTGTTCGGGCGCGGCAAGCGCGCGTGGTGCCGGCACGCCTGCCCCATCGGCCTGCTGCTGGGCGTCTACTCCCGCCTGGGCGCCGTCGAGTTCGCGCCGAAGCGTCCGGAGCCGGGCGGCGACCGCTGGACCGAGAAGACCGTCTGCCCGACGCTGATCGACCTCAGGCGCAAGACCGAATCCCGCCACTGCATCGAGTGCTTCCGCTGCGTCGGCCCGTCCTCGCAGGGCGGGCTGTACGTGAAGCTGCGCACCCCCGGCGCCGAGATCGAATCCGTGGCGGCGCACAACCCCAGCCTGTCCGAGGTGCTGTTCCTGTTCATGGGCACCGGGGTGGCGCTGGGCGGCTTCCTGTGGCTGGTGCTGCCGTCGTACCAGCACCTGCGCATGGCGGTCGGCGATTGGGGCATCGACCAGGGCTGGTACTGGCTGGGCGAGCCGGGGCCGCGCTGGCTGATGTCGGTGTATCCGGAGCGCCGCGAGGTGTTCCGCTGGCTCGATTTCATCCTGATCGTCGGCTACATGCTGAGCTGGCTGGCGGCGCTGACCGCCACGCTCTCGGCCACGACGGCGGCGTCCGCCTGGCTCTCGGCGCGGCTGGCGCCCGGAGCGGCGGCATGGCGCGCCCGCTTCGTCCAGCTCGGCTACCAGTACGCGCCGGTCGCCATGGTGTCGCTGCTGCTCGGCCTCGGCGGCGGACTGTTCGACACGCTGGCCCTGCTCGGCCTCGGACCGGCCGCGGTGCTCGGCCTCAAGGGCCTCGTCTTCGCGCTCGGCGCCCTGTGGAGCCTGCGCCTCGGCGACCGCCTGCTGGCGGCGCAGGGCGTGCCGGCCACGTGGCGCTGGCTTCCCCTCATTCCCGGTGCGCTCGGCAGCTTCGCCGTTGGCGCCGCCTGGTACCCGGCGCTGTTCGGCGCCTGACCCTTCACGTTTGGCTCATTCTTTGGAGATTTCCATGATTCCGTCCGCACGTTTCCTCGCCGCCCCGTTGTTCGCCCTGGGGCTCGCCGCGGCGCCGGCGCTCGCCGGAGAAATGCCCATCGGCCAGCCGGTCGAGGTCAACGGCATGAACCTCATCGGCATCTACCTGCAGCCGGTGGTGATGGAGCCGGCCATGGGCGACCAGGACGCCAAGAAGGCCGACATCCACCTGGAAGCCGACATCAAGGCGCTGAAGGACAACCCGAACGGCTTCAGCGAGGATTCGTGGATCCCCTACCTGACGGTGGACTACACCATCGCCAAGCGCGGCACCGACTGGAAGTCCAAGGGGGTGCTGCACCCGATGGTCGCCAGCGACGGCCCGCACTACGGCGCCAACGTGGCGCTGAACGGGCCGGGCCAGTACGACGTGACCTTCCGCGTCGCGCCGCCGGCCGGCGAGCACGCGCACGCCTTCCTGCGCCACACCGACAAGGAGACGGGCGTGGCGAGCTGGTGGAAGCCCTTCGAGTTCGCGGGCGACTTCAAGTTCGTCGGAACCGGCAAGAAGGGCGGGTACTGATACAGCCGGCAAGCGGCCCGCCGCCCGCCGCCTCACCCCTTCCCAGGCCGGAAGGTGGTGGGGAGGCGGTCGGCGATGTCGTGCATACCCTGCTGGCGCAGGATCGTCTGGCGGTTGCGCAGCAGGCGCCGGGCCAGCGCCGTCTCGGTCTCCGCACCGCCCAGCAGCGTACCGTCCGGGCCCTTCAGACGGGCGGCGACGCTCTCCACCAGCGCCGCCTCGGCCCTGGCGTCGCGGCGGTCGAGCGGCTGTTCGCTGTTGAGCGCGGAACGCACCCGCTCCACCAGGACGATCCGGCAGCTCGGCGCCCGCCCGGCGGCGGCCAGCGCGCCGATGCAGGCGAGCAGCGGACGCACCGGGACGTCCTTCTCGCCGGGCCGGCGTCCGTGCAGCGTGTCCGCCAGCGCACACAGCCCGCCGACGAGGCTGGGCTGCGCACCCAGCAGTTCCTTCACCACGTCGGCCGACCCGAGCCCGTCGGCGACGACGCCTTCCAGCAGCGCCGAAAGGCGCTCATCGTCGGTCCGGGCGATCAGCTTGACCAGCAGCTCCATCCTGCCGATCAGCGAGTTGGTGCCGGTGAGATGCTGCGTCAGTTGGGCGAGGAAGACGAAGTCGTGCTCCTCCGGCCCGACGGCCCATTCGATCCGGCGGCTGGCCGCGGCGAGATCCGCGTCGTCGAAGGCAGGCAG
>JAEYOB010000494.1 GCA_023412175.1 Pseudomonadota bacterium
CCGCGAGGGCGCGCCGCAGGGTTCCGGCCCTCTGGGCGGTCTCGGTGGCGGCCTGGGCGGTGGCTTGGGTGGTCTGGCCGGCGGTGCCGCTGCCCGTCCCAAGGTGCGCGACGAGCTGAACGTCGGCCCGTCCGATTACGCCGAGTTCGAGCGCCTGCTGGTCGCGGTGCAGACCGCCTATGCCAACGAGGACCAGGATACCCTGCGCACCGTGCTGACGCCGGAGATGCAGTCCTACTTCGCCGAGGACTTCGCCGAGAACGCGCGGCGCGGCGTGGTCAGCAAGATTTCCGATGTTCGCCTGCTCCAGGGTGACCTCTCGGAAGCTTGGCGCGAGGGCAACGCCGAGTACGCCACGGTCGCCATGCGCTTCTCGCTGATCGACGTGACGGTGGACCGCGCCAGCGGCCGCGTGGTGGAGGGCAACCCGAACCAGCCCACCGAAGCGACCGAGCTGTGGACCTTCGTCCGCGAGCGCGGCGGCCGCTGGATCCTCTCGGCGATCCAGCAGACTCACTGACCGCAGGTCATTGCCTGCGAAAAGGGGTGCCGCGATAGCTTGTGTGAAAGCGGGACTCCCAGCGTCTGACGGTTGAGCGACAATGCCCGCAGCGCAAGCTGCGGGCATTGCCATGTCAGGCCACAGTGAAGGTGCGTCGCGCCATCAGGCGGCGTTGTTTCCCGAGATGCTGGACGAGTTGATCGCGTCGGATGCGATGGTCCGGGTGGTGGACGCATTCGTTGGCACGCTGGATCTGGCGGTGCTCGGCTTTGCCAAAGCCATGCCGGCGCGCAGGGGACGTCCGTCCTACGCCCCCGGCAACCTGCTCAGCTACGCTGTCCGGCCGGCCGGACCTTGTGCTTAAAGAGCGCCTAATAGAACCATCTCTGGACGAATTTCCAGCAGATGAGGCTGGCGGCGATGCGGCGGAAGCGGGCGAACCAAGCCAGCCAGCGCTCGACCACCCACCGCCGCGGAACGACCTTGAAGCCCTTTTGCTCTGCCAAACGCCGGATCACGGCCACGGTGAAGTCCAGAAAGGCGGCCTTGCTGAGCAGGCGGCCACGATCGTAGAGGCCATCACCGAACAGGTGGCGCAGCCAGGGCCAGCGTTTCCGTAACGCGTCCAGGATCAACTGAGCGCCGGCGGAATCCGACAGATCAGCCGGGGTGAGGCGGACCATCAGCAACCGCCCGTCGGTGTCCACCGCGATGTGGCGCTTGCGTCCAGTGACCTTCTTGCCGGCATCGTAGCCGCGCTGTGCGGCGGTGGGTGCCTTCACTGACTGGCTGTCCAGGATCGCCGCGGTCGGGCTGACGGCCCGGCCTTCGATCTCGCGGTCGAGCATGAGGGCGAGATCGTGGATCGTGCGGAACAACAGGCGCCGCAGCAGACGGCGGAACCACCAGTAGACCGTCGGCCAGGGCGGGAAGTCCTTCAGCATGCGCCAGCCGCAGCCCGTGCGCGCCAGGTAGCGGATGGCGTTCAGGACCTCCCGCAGATCGACGCTGCGCCGCCGGCCGTGCTTGGCCGGGCGCGGCAGCCATGGCTCGATCAGAATCCACTCCGTGTCTGTCAGGTCCGTCGGATACCGCTGCGACCGCCGTTCCTGGCGCGCCTGCTTCGCTCGATGAGCCTTCGTCCACATCGCCTGCCTCCCGATCCCACACGGAAAACAGGCAAACCGCCTTTCTCAAACGGGCTCTGAGAGGTCCTGGGAAATGGTGACCGGGGTCTCCGCCAGCGCGCGGTACTCGCGCGCGCCGTTCAGGAGCAGCCACCACTCAAAGCGCTCCTGGTCGCCCTCGCACAGCGCGCGCAGATCGGGCCGGGTCAGCCAGATGGTCCGCTTGACCTCGTCCAACCGCATGTGCGCCGACACGCTCTCGGCGGCAGCGTCCGGCAGCTTGGTTGAGGTTATTCGGTTCACAGAGGCATCCATTAGGCAAGTGTCTGCCGCCACAACCTAAACGCGGCAAGCTCGCACATTATATCAGCTTTTGAGTTAATTTTCACTAAAGAGGCTTCAGCTGGTTTGTGACTTTTGGGAACGCTTATCCGCACCGCCCTGGCCGACGCAGGATTGTGATGTCCTGATAGCTCACCGCACCCTCGGCGGCCCGCCAGTGCCCGGGAAGGATCGTGCACTCGAGCCCCACACTTGCGACTTCCGACCGCAGCCAGTCGGTCCGGTAGGCGACGGCGGCGGTCGGGACGGCGGTCAGCGTGTCGTAGAAGGCGCCGTCCTCGCCCTCGGCAAAGGACAGCCGGTAATCGGCGCCCTCCGGCATCCGCGCCTCGTCCAGCAGGAACCAGGTGCCCAGGCAGCGGCCGCCCGGCTTGAGCACGCGCGCAATCTCGCGCAGGTAATGCCGGGTCTCGGCCGCCGTCAGGTGGGTGAACACCGAAGTGAGGAACACCACGTCGATGGACGCACTCGGCACCGGCCACCGCTGGTGCGTGGCCGAGATGGTCCCCGCTGGGTTGTACAGCGGATGGAACAGATTCAGGTGCACGAAGGCAAAGCCCGGGTGCAGCGGCGCCACGCTGTGCTGGCACCACGCGACGCCGGCCGCACCCACATCGAAGCCGATGTACTGCCCCTCGGGGGCCAGATACTGCGTCAACTGCACCGCGATGCGCCCAACCCCGCAGCCGACGTCGAGCACCGTGTCGGTCGGCTTGAGGTCCGCGTGCTGGATGAGATGACCCAGGAACTCGCGCCCGATGGCCAGAAAGTCGCCATCGCCGACGCAATGGAGATTTTCCGGCGGGATCGGCAGGCTCACCCCGTCCACGGGCCGGGGATTGATCGCGTTCATGCCACGGCCTCTTCGCGTACGGTGCGCACGCGTGCCTTGGCCGCGCGGCGTCGGGAGCCTGCTCCCGGATACAACGCCTCGTGTTCGTCGGCGCACTCTTGAATCGACCGCGACGAGGGCAGCCCTGACCGCAGCCCCTCCCAAGCCTGGTCGGACTCGATGGCATCGACCAGCCGGTTCGCCAGCGCCTGAGGGTCGCCCGCCCGGACATGAAACCCGTTCACCCCATGCATGACGGCTTCGGCCATGCCACCGATGTCGCTGCAGATAACAGGGCGTCCGTGATGGAACGCTTCATCGATCACCAAGGGCGCGTTCTCCCACCAGACGGACGGCACCACGACCCAGTCCGCCGCCGCCATGCGCGCCGGCACCTCGTCCGCGCGGTACGGCCCGGCCAGGAGCACCCGGGCGGAGCCGCCGGCGTTGGCGGTATCGACGGCCTCGTTCAACTGCTGGACGAACGCATCCTCCTGGAAGAGGGGGGCGCCGTGGATGGTGAGCGTGAAGCGCTTCGTCGTGCGGCTGGCCGCGATCCGCGCCGCCTTGACCGCCAGCAATGTTCCTTTGAGCGGGCTGACGTTGCCGAAGACCGCGAAGGCCGGCTCGGCCGCGCGCTCCTCGGGTG
>JAEYOB010000511.1 GCA_023412175.1 Pseudomonadota bacterium
CCTTGGTGGTGAAGAAGGGGTCGAAGACGCGCTCCTGGATCGCCGGGTCGATGCCGCTGCCGGTGTCGGCCAGGGTCAGGGCCGCGAAATCGCCGGTGAGCCCGCCGGGCCCGTTCCCGTCCAGCACCACGTTGCGCGTGCGCACCCGGAGCGTGCCGCCGCCGGGCATGGCGTCGCGGGCGTTGACCGCCAGATTGAGCACCGCCAGCTCCATCTGCGTGCGGTCCACCTTCACCGGCCAGATGCCGGGCGACAGTTCCGCCTCGATGGCGATGTCGCCGCGCAGCGAACGCTTCAGCATGCCGTCGATCATCGGCGCCAGCGCGGCGTTCAGGTCCACCGCCTCGGGCTTCACGGTCTGCTGGCGCGAGAAGGTGAGGAGCTGCTGGGTCAGTTGGCCGCCGCGGTAGGCGGCCTGCATGGCGGTGTCGATGAAGGGCGCCGCAGGGCCGCCCTCGCCGCCGCGCGACTGCGCGAGGTAGAGGTTGCTGGTGATGACCATCAGCAGGTTGTTGAAGTCGTGCGCGATGCCGCCGGCAATCTGGCCCAACATCTCCAGCCGCTGGATCTTCTGAAGGATCTCCTCGGCGCGCTGGCGGCGCTCCACCTCGGCGGCGACGCGGGCCAGCGCCGCCCGCTCGGCGCGCGCCTTGCGGACCACCAGCCACGACACCAGCGCCAGCAGCAGCGCCGAAGGCACCGCGAACAGCGCGTAGAACAGCACGTGGTCCCGCCACTCCTGCATCACCCAGCCGGTGGAGCGGCCGTACAGCACATAGACCGGAAACGCGCCCACCTTGCGGTAGGAATACAGCCGCTCCACCCCGTCGCCCTGCGAGACGACGCGGAAGAAGCCGCCCTGCGGGTTCGCGGCGGCGGCCCGCATGAAGCCGCTCTCCGGAGCCAGCCTGACGGCGGTCGCCGGTTCGGGGGCACGCGCCAGGATGGTGCCGTCGGCGCGCACCAGCGACACCGAATCGCCGGAAGTGGCCAGCACCTGGGAGAAGAATTCCGTGAACTCGGCGACATAGACTGAGGCCACGATGCAGCCGTCGAAGCCGCCGTCCGCCGTCGAGCGGCGGCGCGCCACGTTGAACGCCAGCCTGTCGGTGGCGCGGCCGGGGTAGACGGCGCTTATGTGGCGGGTTTCGCCGTCCTTCAGCGCGACGAAATAGTCGCGGTCGGCGACGTTCGACGGCGGCATGGGAAAGGTCTGGCTGCTGGCAACCCCGTTGCCGGCCGCGTCGCAGAGCCACAGGCTGCCAACCTGCGGAAAGACGGATTCGGTGCGCTCCATGTACTGGTGGATCTCGGCGGATGCGCCGATCTCGTCCCACGGCCGGCCGGCAATGCGCGCGTCCAACTCGTCCAGCACGAAGGCGTAGGTCTCGAACAGGCGGAGCGTGTGTTCGTACACGACGGAATTCGTGCGTTCGACATGCCGCTCGGCATCGGCAAAGCTTTTTTCGTAATCCCGCCACGCCACCACCGCCAACAGCAGCAGCGGCACGGTGAAGGAGAAGAGCAGCAGGATCCAGAGGTCGCGGGCGGACCGGCGTTGAGGCATCCGAAAGGCAAGCTTCTTGAAATCATTCAATAGTCGGACAGTATCAGATCAAAGTCGGTCGTCATTACGACATTGGCAAGAGCGACCCCATCCGAAAGGATGGGCTGTAGCCCGTTTGCCCGACCCCATCGTACGGCAGCGCCCCGTCACAGCCGCTTTCGCAGCAGCACGCTGCCGCCGTCGTGCGGCAGCCGGGCGTGCCAGGGAATGGCCGCCACCTCGACCTCGATGTATCCGTGCCGGGCGTACAGCCGGCGCGCGGGCGTGTTGTCGGCCCAGACGTGCAGCGTGACGCGGTCGAAACCGCCGCCGCGCGCGCGCCCCTCCACCCAGTCGAGCAGCCGGGCGGCGATGCCGCGCCGCCGCCAGGGTGCCGTCACCGCCAGGGCCGACAGGAAGTAGCTGCCCCAGTCCTGCGCCGCGTCGAAGGTGCTGATGTGCTCCAGCCGGTCGGGCGGCAGGTAGCTGCGGTCGACGCTCCTCATCCAGTCCGCCGGATAGGCGTGCGCCACCCCGATCACGGAATCGCCGTCCACCGCCACAGCGCAGTGGCGGTAGGAGAACGAGCCTTCGCGCGCCGCCAGTCCGGGGACCAGCAGTTCGGCCACCTCCATGCCGGGCACCACGCCGTCCAGCAGGAACTCGTAGATGCCGCCGCCGGCCTCGACCAGCAGGGGCGCCATCGCCGGGGAATCGTCCGGATCGGCGGGGCGGAGCAGGATGTCGGCGGTCATGACGGCCTCATGGAAACGGTGCCAGGGAGGTAATGCGCCCGCCCTCGGCAAACCAGCGCAGCGTTCGAAGCGACTCCGGCGCGTTGACCCGGCCGGCGCGAGCGGTTAGGCTCGGGGGCATGAACGCACGGCCGCTGTCCCGGATTCTTCGAATTAGCGGCCCGGTCCTCCTCTGAGGGCCGGGAACCTTTTGCCGCACCCATCGAAGAGTCCAGAGGGAAAGCTCTGCCCCATGTCCGTTGCATCCGTTGCGTCCGTTGCCCAACCCGCCGTCCTGCCTGCCCCCGCCGAGACCCGCGCGACCGACCCCGGCCGCAGCGTGACCTTCGCCGTCCGCGCCGACGCCGACCCCGGTTCCCTGCCCCGCGTGCTGGAGCTGTTCGCCAAGCGCGGCCTGGTGCCGGTGGCGCTGCGCAGCGACCTGCTGCCCGATGCGGAGACGCTGGACATCAGCGTCGAGGTGGTCGGCATGCCGCGTGCCGAATCCGACCACGTGGCGAACTGCCTGCGCGCCATCCCGCTGGTCAGCCACGTGCTGACCGCGGAACGGACGGTGGCGCACTCCACCCGCTGATCAGGCCCGCTGATCAGGCCCGCCGATCAGACGGCGCCGCCCTTCGGCTCGGCCGGCGCTTCGGCCTGGACGTCGGCGGCCTGGGCATCGGCGGCCTCGACGTCGGCAGGCGGCGCTTCGCCTTCCGCCGGCGCCTGGATCAGCGCGGCGGCGCGCTGGAGCTTGTGGAACTGGCGGACCGAGAAGGGCAGCGTCGCCAGATAGGCGAGGCCGAGCAGGATCAGGGTCCACCAGGGCTGCGCCACCAGGAAGGCGGCGAGCAGACCGACGCCGACCAGCGCCGGCACCACGTAGTTGGTGGGAACCCGTATGCCCTTGCCGGAGAAGGTCGGCAGCGTGCTGACCAGCAGCAGGCCGATGCCCAGCGTCCACGGCACCACCAGCGCCGGGTGGCCGACGATGTCCGGGCTCACCTCGAACCCGGCCACCATGGGCAGCAGCACCAGCCCCGCCCCCGCCGGCGCCGGCACGCCGGTGAAGTAGTTGAAGGCGAACGGCGGCAGGTCGGGCGCCCCCAAGCGCGAGTTGAAGCGCGCCAGCCGCAGCGCCATGCAGACCGCGTAGGCCAGCGCGGCGATCCAGCCGAAGCTGCCCGCCGATCCCAGCGCCCACAGATACATCATCAGCGCCGGCGCCACGCCGAAGCTGACCACGTCGGACAGGCTGTCCAGCTCGGCGCCGAACTTGCTCTGGCCGTTGAGCAGGCGGGCGATGCGGCCATCCAGCGCGTCGAGGATGGCCGCCGTCACCACGGCGACCACCGCCGGCTGCCAGCGCCCGTCGATGGCGAAACGGATCGCCGTCAGGCCGGCGCACAGCGCCAGCACGGTGAGCACGTTGGGCAGCAGATGGTTGATCGACAGCCCCTTGAGCCGCGGATGCGGCCGGCGCGGCTGCCGCTTGCGGAACACGCCGGGCCTGAAGACGCCCGGCTTGAAGACGGGCGGCCGTTTCATCGGCGAATCTCCCCGACTCGCTGCGGTTCGGTGGATTGCAGGTCGGCCAGCACGGTCTCGCCGCCGATCGCCAGCTGCCCGACGCACACCTGGGGCGCCACGCCGTCCGGCAGGTAGATGTCGGTGCGGCTGCCGAAGCGGATCAGGCCGAAGCGTTCGCCCGCCTTCACCTTCTCGCCGCCCTTGAGGTTGCAGATGATGCGGCGCGCCACCAGGCCGGCGATCTGCACGTAGGCGATCTCCCGCCCGTCCGGCAGGCGCTGGCGAATCGCCATGCGCTCGTTCTCGGCGCTGGCCTTGTCGAGCGCGGCGTTGAGGAAGGCGCCGGGATGATACTCGGCGGCGACCACCTCGCCGTCCGCCGGCACGCGGTTGACGTGCACGTTGAAGACGTTGAGGAAGATGGAGATGCGGGTGCGCGGCTCCGGCCCCATGCCCAGTTCCGGCGGCGGAACCGCCGGGACGATCATGGTGACCCGACCGTCGGCCGGGCTGACCAGCAGCCCCTCGCGGGACGGGGTCACGCGCTCCGGATCGCGGAAGAAATAGATGCACCATGCGGTGAGGACGAGGCCGATCCAGCCCAGCGGAGCCGCCACGGCGAGGCCGAGGATGGCCGAGACCACCGCGAAGATGGCGATGAACGGCCAGCCGGCGCGGTGGATCGGAACGAGTACGGTATCGATGGCGGTCATCGCCGGTCACTTACCCCCTGACGTGAAGCGGCGCATTCTAGTCGGGGCGCCTCGCCCTTTACAGAATTTTAGCGGCATGCCGTAAAGCTGACCGTCCCGCCGCCGACAAGAATGGGCCAAACCGCATGTCCGTTCCCTCCGCCGCCCGCCTGGATACGCTCCGTGCGCTCGCCCAGGTCGCGGAAGGTGCCCTGCCGCTCGGCCTGAACGCCGTGACGATAACCGCCGACGGCGTGCCGTCGATCCGCCCTCCCCAGCCGGTGAAGCTGAACTTCTTCGCCGACGGCCTGCCCTTCCACGCCGCCGTCAGCCCGGACGGCGACGGCGCCGTGTGCCAGATCTGGGCGGAGGTCGGCCACATCCCCTACACGGCGCAGGGGCCGGAACGCCGCCGTCGGCTGCTGGCGATCCTGCGCGGCATGCCGAAGCTGGAGCGGGCGCGGTTCGTCGTGCAGGACCAGAAGATCCTGCTGGCGGCGGAGACCCGGCACGACGGGCCGGTGACGGCGGAGGACCTGATCTACGAAACCGTCCTTCTGGTCCAGGAGGCGCGGCCGTTCCTCAGGATGCTGGGGGAGTGGCTGTAGGGAGGAAGCGCGTCAGCTGCCCTTCGGCACCGCCGGCAGCGTGAAGATCTGCCCCGGATAGATCAGGTCGGGGTCGCGGATCTGGCTGCGATTGGCCTCGTAGATGGTGGTGTAGCGCAGCCCCTCGCCGTAGGTGCGCCGCGCGATGCGCCACAGGCTGTTGCCCGGCTGGACCACCAGCGACTGGCCGTCCGGCAGCAGGTCCTTGGGCACCTCCGACACCTGCACCGGCAGCTCGACGCGCGCGGTCACCTTGCCGGCGGTCCCCACCTGATCGGCGCGCAGAGCGTAGACGCCGGGGTCGATGCTGCGCTCGGGGCTCAGGCGCCAGTGGCCGTCGGGGTCGGTGGCGGCGCGGCCGACGAGGATGTTGTCCAGATAGAGCTGCACCGCGCTGCCCGGCTGCGCCCGGCCGCCCATGGCGACGCGGCCGGCCGAGTCGTAATCTAGCGTCTCCACCGACACGCCGCCCGGCGGCAGCGGCGGCAGTCCGCGCGTCGAGGACCCTCCGGGCGCGACGGAAACGGCCTTGGCC